>VBAO01000175.1:5200-18509 GCA_005883865.1 Candidatus Segetimicrobium genomatis | reverse complement strand
GCTCCATCACCCAGTAGATCTGACGCAGATGGTGGGCGGAGTGGTTGGCAAGCCAGACGACCGCGTCGGTGAGCGTCATCGACCCGTCGGGCGTCTCTACGAGACGGTCGGCGTCGCCTCGCTGGGGAGCGAACCGTTCCCGCAGCACCGCCCGGGCGGCCTCCCCGTACCTGCGCAGGCTCGCCACGTCGGGATACCGGGTGGCATCCTGGTGCTGGCCGACCGCGTCGCGCCGGGCCACCCGGCCGTCCTCCGGGACCCAGGTCAGGGCTTTGTAGAAAACGTCATGGACGAGCTCGCCGAGCTTCCTCGCGCGGTTCGGCATCTTCAGGATGAGATCGGCGTTGCCGAGTTGTGCCATGGCGCCGAGGAGGGCCGCAAGCACGCGATCGAAGCTCTCCATCACCGTCCCGAGGCGTTGCTCGGGTACCCGTTCCCCAATCCCGATGGCCGCGCTCAGCGCCCGGGCGTTGAACCCCGGAATCGGCGGCTGCCCCGGCAGCACGACCACCGGTACGGTTCGAAAGCCCAGCGCCGTCAGCTCCTGAGATGCGGCGGAGTCGGCGTCGACGTCGCGGGGGAGATACGCGATGTGGTGGCGCGAAAGAAACTCTTTCGCCTGGATGCAGGCGAATCAGCCCGGACGAAAGTACACCCTGGCCAGGTCCATTGGGATGTCTCGGTTTCGACGACCATCCGGACGGCCCCTTCCCCGAGCCGCCCGATGAGCGTCGCGCCGTCTTCCTATTGCCTAACGGCCGGCATCGTAGATGGCGCGGCCGATCTCCTGGATCGCCAGACGCCCCTCCACGTCGGAGGCCAGCTCGTTGGTGAACACCGCCGCCACAATGGGGCCGGCCGGCAGGTAGAGCACGCCGGCGTCGTTCTCGACCCCGGGCATGTCCCCGGTCTTGTGCGCGACGGCGGTGGTGCGCGGCAGCCGGGCCGGCAGCCGGTCGCGGTAGACCTGCGCCTTGAGGAACTCGAGGAGCAGGGTCCTCGACCCGGGTGACAGCAGGTCGCCTCGGAGCAGGCGCAGGAAGACATCGCAGGTCTCGCGCGGCGTCGACCGGTTCTCGAGGCCCCGCGCCCGGGCCTCGAAGTCGCCCAGGCGGCGCGCGAGGCTGGTGCGCTCCCATCCCGCGCGGGCAAAGGACGCATTGAGCCGCTCCATGCCCACCAGGTCGACCAGCAGGTTCGTCGCGCGGTTGTCGCTCACGACCAGCATGAGAAAGACCAGGTCGCGCACCGTGTACGGCAGCGGCGACAGGTGCCGGATGACCCCGCTGTCGCCCGCGTCGTCGCGCAGGTGGGGGGGCAGCAGCTGATTCCACTCGAGGCGGCCCGCCTCCACTTCCGCGGCGACGGCGACCGCGATGGGCGCTTTGATCACGCTGGCCGTGGCGAACGTCTCCTCGGCCCGGTGGATCGCCCAGGGGGTTCCCGTTTCGGGGCAGACACAACATCCCAGCCGGCCGGAGACGCGCGCGGCCGCGCCCTCGACAACACCCTGCAACGCCGGCGCCGTCACGGGTGACCCCTTACCAGAGCGACAAAATGATCTCCTTTCCCGCCCCCGCGGCATCGGCCCCCCGGCAGAGGAGGACTCCCCAGGGAGGGAGTTCCGATGAACGGCGATCAGGGGGGCGGCGTCCCACGCTTCAACCGGCGGTCCTTGATAGGGCTCCTCGGGGGAGGGCTGGGCTACCCCGCCGTAACGCATCTCCTCGGCCCGGAGACCGCGCGGGCGGCGGCCCCGAGCGGGACGCTTCTCGTCGGGATGGAGCTCCTGATGAAGAGCATCGACCCGGGCCGGACCATTGAAGCCTCGGCCTACATGATCAACCACGCGATCTATGATTCGCTGGTGACCTTCGACGGCGAGGATCTCAAGACGCCGAAGCCGCAGCTGGCCACCGGCTGGAAGGCCTCGCCGGATGGGAAGACGTACACGTTTACGCTGCGCCCGAACGTGCGATTCTCCAGCGGCAACCCGATGACGTCGGCCGACGTCAAATGGTCGCTCCACCGCGTGATCAATCTCAAGGCGAACACAAAGTTTCTCATCGAGGGCATCGAGGAGGTCCTGGCGCCGGACCCGCTCACGGTGGTGGTTCGCCTGAGCGAATCGAAGCCGTCCATCATCCCGATCCTCTCCAGCCCGAGCCTGTGCGTGGTCGACAGCAAGGTCGTCATGGAGAACGGCGGGGAAGCCGGCCCCGACGCCAAAGACAAGGACAGAGCCGAGCCCTATCTGAGCGCCCACTCCGCGGGAACGGGGGCGTATACGCTTGGGAGCTATATTCCGAACCAGGAACTGACGCTGGTCAAGAACCCCGCCCACTGGCGCGGGGCGCCGAAGTTCGATCGCATCGTCATCCGCCACATCCCCGAGCCGGCGACGCAACAGCTGCAGATCGCGCGGGGCGACCTGGACGTCGCGACCGGGATCGGGCCCGACCAGGCCCAGGTGCTCCGGACCGCCCCAGGGGTCACGGTGAAAACGAGCCTCATCGCCAACACGTTCTATGTGCTCATGAACAACAACCCGCAGATCGGCGGTCCATTCGCCAACCCCCGGGTGCAGCAGGCGGTCCGGTATGCCCTGGATTACGCCGGCATCATGGCGATCGCCGGGGCAGGGGCGCAGCGGCTCGCGAGCATCATCCCCAACAGCTTCCCCGGATCCCTGGATCCCAGGACCGCCGTCACCACCGACCGCGAGAAGGCAAGAGCGCTGCTCCGAGAGGCCGGCGTCGGCGTGGTGCGGGGGCGGATTACCTACCCGGCAGGCGCCACCAGCTGGGGGGTCCAGGTGGATCTCCTCGTGCAGAAAATCCAAACCGACCTGAACGCCGTGGGGATGACCATCGACCTGAACGGCCTCGCGTCCCTCACCGCGCTCCAAGAGTACCGCGACGGGAAGAACCAGATCGGCGTCTGGGGATGGACGGCCGACTGGCCGGACCCGAGCAACTTTCTCGTCTACCTGCCCGGACGGACGGTGGGGAAGCGGGCGGGGTGGCCGGCGGACGCGGGCCCCGAGGCGGCGGCGCTGGCGAAGCTCGGGGATCAGGCGGAGCGGGAGGTCGACACGCCCAAGCGGGTCGCCCTGTACGAGCGGGTCGCCCGCCGGATCGCCGAGATCGGGCCGTACGCACCGCTCTTCCAGCCTGCCGTGCCGTACGCGATGCGGTCGAACGTCCGCGGCGCGACGTACAACAGCGTCTGGGAAGTGGACCTCTACGCGCTCGGCAAGTCGGGGTGACCGCGCCGCGGACAACACCGGCGTCCCGTAACCGCTCCCTGTGAGCCTCTGGCGCTACCTCGGCCGGCGGGTGCTCCTGCTGGCGCCGATGCTCGTCGGCATCACCCTCTTGACCTTCCTCCTCTCCCACGCGGTGCCGGCCGATCCGGTGACGGCCTATCTCGGGCCGCAGGCATCCGGGGACCCGCAGGTGATCGCCGCGTTCCGGCATCGGTGGGGGCTCGATCGACCGCTCCCCGAGCAATACGGGATCTACCTGTGGAACCTGGCGCGGGGCGACATGGGCGTGTCGATTTCCACGCGGCAGCCCGTGATGGTCGATCTGAAGCAGCATCTCCCCGCGACGATCGAGCTCGCGACCGCCGCGATGCTCACGAGCCTTCTGGTGAGCATCCCGCTCGGAATGCTCTCGGCCGTCCGGCGTGACACGATGCTGGACCAGCTCGCCCGGATCGGGTCGTTGATCGGGGTGTCGACCCCCATCTTCTGGCTGGGCATCGTGGCCATCGTCGTCTTCTACGCGTACCTGGGCTGGGCGCCCTCGCCGGGCCGGCTCAGCATGGAGATCCCGCCGCCGCCGCCGGTCACGGGATTCGTGGTGGTCGACGCGGTCCTGGCCCGCCGCCTCGATGTCGCGGCGGATGCGCTCAGGCACCTCGCGCTGCCCGCGCTCGTGCTCTCGTCGTACAGCGTCGGGGTGGTCACCCGAATGATGCGCGGGAGCATGCTCGAGGTGCTCGGCGAGGAGTACGTGCGAACCGCCCGGGCGAAAGGGCTGGCGACGTGGGCGGTGGTCGTGCGACACGCCGCCAGGAACAGCCTGATCCCCGTGGTGACGGTGATCGGCCTCAGCTTCGGCGGACTGCTGTCCGGGGCGGTGGTGACCGAGACCGTGTTCGCGTGGCCGGGACTCGGATCCTATGCCTTCCACAGCGCCACGGCGCTCGACTTCCCGGCGATCATGGGCGTCGGGCTCGTCGTGGCGGCGATCTACATCCTGGTCAACCTCGTGGTGGACATCGCGTATGCGTTTGTCGACCCCCGGATCCGCGTGGGCTGAGCGGCGACCCGTGGCAGCGACGGCGGGCGCCGCCTCACCCCTCCGATGGCTGCCTCGCCCGGTGGCCCGCTCCCCGCTGGCGCTAGTCGCGCTCGGGCTCGTGGCGGCCTGGGGGGTCGCGGCGTTCTCCGCTCCCGTCCTGGCGCCGCATCTGCCCCTGGCTCAGGACATCGTCCATCGCCTCAGCCCTCCGTCCAGGGATCACTGGTTGGGCACCGATCCGCTTGGGCGGGACGTCCTCAGCCGGATCCTCTACGGAGCCCGTCTGTCGATCCCGGTCGGCGCGGCCGCGGTCGTCCTGGCGGGGGGGTTGGGCATCGCCCTCGGCGGGGCCGCGGGGTTCCTGGGGGGCATCGTCGATGAGACGATCATGCGGATCACCGACCTCATGCTGGCGTTTCCGACGGTGATCCTCGCGATGGTCATCACCGCCGCGTTGGGGGCCGGCATCCACAACGCGGTCCTCGCGATCATGGTGGCCTGGTGGCCGTCCTATGCGCGGCTCGAGCGCGGGCTCGTGCTCGCCGTCCGCCAGCGGGAGTTCGTCGAGGCCGCGCGCGTGCTCGGGGCCTCGCGCCTGCGGATCGCCCTCCGCCACGTGCTTCCCGCGACGATCTCGCCCATCGTCATCCTCGGAACGCTCGACGTGGGGCACGCGATCCTGACCTTCGCCTCCCTCAGCTTCCTGGGGCTCGGGCCGCCCCCCCAGGTTCCCGAGTGGGGCTCCATGATCGCCGCGGGCAGAAATTATCTGAACCAGTGGTGGATCGCCACATTCCCCGGGCTGGCCATTCTGAGCCTCGTCCTGGCGTTCAATGTGGTCGGAGACAGCCTCCGGGACCTCCTCGATCCCCGCCTGCGCCGGGTGTGATGCGATCGAAGGCCCGCCGCGGCGGCCGCCATGATGGATCGCCGCCACCGTCACAAGAGCCTTGAGTACTTCCGCGCCCAATCGCTCACAATCGGGATCGAGAACGTCTTTCCGTCGTATGTCTGGACCGCATAATAGATCGAGAGGCCCAACCACGCCGGCCAGAGGAGCGGGTAGAGCTTCAACGTCCAGAGGAGGAACGGCAGCCGGGCGACGACCAGCCACGCGAAATGAAGACCGAGCCACCCGATGGACCAAAAGAGCGCCAGCGAGCCGTGATGCCGCATGTAGGGATCCTTCTTGACGTCGGTCAGAAGGATGAGAAACGCGACAAGGCAAATCGGATACCCGAGTGCAGCCAGCAGGCGGTCCGACTGACTCGGCAAGGGCGATTCGGTGCTCATCCGCTCCCTCCCCGAGACCTTCGATTGGGAACGTTCCGATTCAAGATGGCGGCTTGATCTCCTTTTCGCCGGCGGGGGCCGCGGTCAGGCCCGCAGCGCGGCAAGCGTTTGCGGACCGACGATGCCGTCCACGACGAGGCGGGCGGCCCGCTGGAAGGCGATGACGGCCGCCCGGGTCTTGGGACCAAACACGCCGTCTGCGGGGCCGGGGTCGAATCCCTTGGCCTTGAGGCGCGTCTGGATCTCCGCGACCCCCGGGCCGGCGTCACCTTCGCGGAGGGGCGTGTCGCGGGGACGTTCCCCGGTCGGCGCCCGGCCTGTCGCCGCGAAGGCGGCGAGTTCCGCGGATGAGCCGTTGAACACGTCGAGGTCGACCGGCCCGGCGATGCCGGTCACGCTCCCGGTCGACGTATACTGCCAGAGCGTGTAGGTCCTCCACCCGCGGGGCGGGATCGGCGGGCGGCGCTCGTAGTCCACGATCCACAGCGGGTGATTGGAAATCTCCCGCGGGCCCCCCAGCTCTTCCAGGAAGCTCTGAGACGCGTAGATCATCGCCGCCCGGCCTGTCGCCGCCCTCACCGCGTCCAGCCACTGCAGCATCCCCCGGACGAACGTCGGGGCGTCCACGCCGTCGCGCACCTCCACGTCCAGGGTCGGAGGAAGATCGCGGGGGCCGGACGCCACCGTCGCCAGGAAGTGCTCGGCCTGCGCCTGGGCGTCGACGAGCGGCCGGAAGAAGTGGTACGCGCCGCGGACGAGCCCGGCCGCCCGGATCCCCGCCCAGTTGCGGGCAAACGTCTCGGCGGTGAAGTCCGCGTCTTCGGTGGCCTTGGCGATGGCGAACCGGACACCCGCGGCGGCAACGGCCGGCCAGTCAACCGCCCCTTGGTAATCGGAGACGTCGATGCCGGCGACGCTCACGCCGGCTTCGGCGACGGTGGGGCCAGGCGGGGCGGGGCCGTGAAATCGAAGCAGTCCCACATGTCATCGGACTTGCCGACAGCTGACGCATCGAGCGCGCCGAGTGGAGGCAGACTGAAGTTCCTCAGGCAGAATTTCACCAGGCTCACATGGGAATGAAACGTCGAATTGACGCCCCGCCTGGCGTAGGGGCTGACGACCAGGCATGGCACCCGCGGCCCGTAGCGAAACTGGGAGCCGGCGTAGCCGGCGGGCCCGCCGCCCGTCCACCGCGCCACGTTCGGCGGGTCCACGTGATCGAACCACCCGCCCCAGTCGTCCCACGTAATGAAGACGACCGTGCTGGCCCACAGCGGGCTGGCGGCCACGTGGCTCACGCGATCGACGGTCCATTGCAATCCCGGCTTGACGACCGGCCCGCTGCCGCTGCTGAACGGAGGATGCTCGCTCTTCCCGCCTGGGGCGTACAACCATGACACGGTCGGGAGGAACCCCTTTGCCACATCGGTGTCGAACTGCCCGGAGGAGACATTCGACGGATCGTGTGCGAGACCGGCGATGTCCCGGAAGTACGACGCCTTCTGATCGGCGTAGTCGCGCCAGTCCCGCCCTGCCGCCGCCAGCGCGGCCGGGAGCGACGTCAGCCGGTAGGGCGGCTGCGGTTGAAACGTGCGGTGGGGACTCGCGTTGTCGATGATCGGGGACTGGGCCGCGATCAGCACCAGGTGGTTCGGCTCGGATTGACTGGCCACTTCCGTGAAGTAGTTGTCGCACAGCGTGTATTGCTGGGCGTAGGCCCAGTAGGCGGGGATATCGTCGCGCGTATATTGCAGCCGCACCGCCCCGTTCGGGTCGTTGCGTTTGAGCCACGCCCCGTGGTCGTGAGGGGGATCGCCCTGTGCGAGGGGATCGGACGCGTGCGCGAGCGCGGCACCGTTGGCGCCGGGGAACGTTCCGAAGTAGTTGTCGAAGGTGTGGTTTTCTTTGACGATGATGACCACGTGTTGGATGGGACTGCGCGCGCCGGCGACGGGATGAGGCTTCCCCCCGGTTGGGGGACCCGGTTTCTTCGGGGGGGCCGGTTTCTTCGGCATAATCACTTCTAATATACCCTGAATGACTTCCGCCAGACCCTCCCCCCTCACCGGGGGCGGCGCTCGGGGTCGAGGCTACCCATGGCCCCGTGGCGGGACAATGAGGACGCGGGCGTCTATGCCCCGCCCGGCACGTGAACCGCGTGGCCGAGCTCCTTGTGGATTGACAACCGCGCGGACAAGGAGTGCCATGATCACCGGAGGTGATGCCAGTGGATCCGATCAAGGTCCTGGGATATCTTGGGGTCGGCATCGTGCTCGGAGCGACCGGACAACTCATCCGTGTGGTCGTGGGGATCAAGAAGGAGCTGGATCGATCCACGAGCAGGAAATGGGACTGGTTCAATGCCAGGCAGTTCTGGCTCAGCCTGGCGATCGGCGCCGCGGTGGGGGCCATCGCCGGCATCCTCGGCATCATCAGCCTGATCGACGGGGAGCCCACCTTGACCCGGGAGACCCTGATCGGGATCGTCGCCGTGGGCTATTCGGGGACCGACTTCATCGAAGGGTTCATGTCGCGGGGGGCCGGGACGATGCATCCGCGCGCCGGCAGCCCGTAACGCGACCGCGGACGAACGCCCCGGGGCAGGCACGCTAGCGGCTCGAGCGCAGCCGCGGGTCGAACGCGTCCCTGACCGCGTCCCCGAGCAGATTGAACCCCAACACGGTCACGAAGATCGCGAGGCCTGGAAACGTCGGGTACCACCAGGCGTCGATCATGTAGCTCCGCGCCTGGGCGATCATCGAGCCCCACTCCGGGGTCGGGGGCTGCGCGCCCAGGCCGATGAAGCTCAGGCTGGCCGTTGCCAGGATCGCATACCCGAAATCGATCGAGGCCTGGATCACGACGGTCGTGGCCACGTTCGGGAGGAGGTGGCGCAGCAGGATGCGAGGCCGCCCGGCGCCGAGCGAGACGACGGCCAGGACGAATTCTTCCTCGCGAAGGGAGAGCAGCCGGCCCCGCACCAGGCGGGTGTACCAGGGCCACCATGAGAGGGCGACCGCGACCATCGCGTTGTAGAGGCCCGGCCCGAGGGTCGCCGCGATCGCGATCGCCAGCACGAGCCGGGGGAACGCGAGAAACACGTCCGTCGTCCGCATGATGGCTTCGTCCATCCAGCCGCCCCAGTAGCCCGCGACAAGCCCCAGGCCGACGCCGACGCTCATCGCGATCGCCAGGACAAGCGCGCCGACGAGGAGCGAGATCCGGGCGCCGGCGATGACCCGGCTCAGGAGGTCGCGGCCGAGGTCGTCGGTGCCGAACAGGTGCGCGGGCGAAGCCGACAGGAGCTTGTCCGCCGGCACGATCCGGAGCGGATCGAACGGCGCCACGGCCTTACCGGCCAGCGCGACCGCCAGCAGGACGAGGACGATGACCCCGCCGATCCACGCCGCCGGCATGTGACCCAGCCGGCGCAGCGACAGGTCGAGGAAGCTGGCGCCGGCGACGCCGGCCCCGGTGCTAGTATCGGATGCGCGGGTCCAGGACAGCATACGTCACGTCCACGGCGAGGTTGATGACGACATAGACGGCGGTGAGGAGCAGCGCGGTCCCCATGATCGCCGAGTAATCGAGCGCCAGGATGCCCTCCACGCTGTAGAGCCCCAGCCCGGGCCAGGCAAAGATGAGCTCGACGATGAACACGCCCCCGAGCAGCGCGCTCACCTGCAGCCCCAGGATCGTGATGACCGGGATGAACGCATTCCGGAGGCCGTGCCTGAGGTAAACGCGGATCGGCGCCAGGCCTTTCGCCCACGCGGTGCGCACGAAGTCCTGGGTGAGGATGTCGAGCATTGTCGACCGGGTCATCCGGGCGGTCGGCGCGAGCGATGCCAGCGCGAGCGTGAACGCCGGCAGCGTGAGGTGGATGAGCGCGCTCCGGAGCGTCGCGGCATTCCCCGCCAGCAGGCTGTCGACGACGTACAGCCCCGTGATGTGCGCGGGCGGCGAGTCCCCGGTCGCGAGCCTGCCGGCGAGCGGCAGCCACTCGAGCCACCGGAAGAAGATGAGCTGCATCAGCAGCCCGAAGACGAAGATCGGAAACGAGAGCCCGCCGAGGCTCGCGAACTGGGCGAGGAGGTCGGACAGGCCCCCGCGGCCGATGGCGCCGACCATGCCGAGCGGAACGCCGATGGCCACAGTCGCCAGCATGGCCGCCCCGGTGAGCTCCAGCGTGGCAGGGAAGTAGGTCCGGAGATCGTCCAGGACGGCGCTGTTGGTGCGCATCGACGTGCCCAGGTCGCCGTGCGCGAGCCTGCCCAGGTAGACCGCATACTGCTCCGAGAGCGGCCGGTCAAGGCCGAACGCCTTTCGGACCGCCGCGACCTGGTCGGGCCCCGCGTGCTCGCCGGCGATCAGCTTAGCCGGGTCGGCGGGGACGAGGTGCGTGAGGACAAAGAGGAAGAGGCTCACGCCCAGGAGGAGCGGGGGGAGCAGGGCGAGCCTCCTCAGGATGAACCGAGCCACGCGGGGGCGGCTGGGCCCCGGCACCTCGCGACCGTGGGCGCCGGGGCCCCGAGTTCAGGACTTCGCGATCTGGTAGAGGTCGAACGTGTTGCCGAGGAGCGGGTTGTACTGAAACCCGTGGACGTTGCTGCGCATCGCGACGCGGTTGATCAGCGTGCCGACGAAGATCGCCGCGGCCTCCTGGACGATGGTGCGCTGCGCATCCCTGAACAGCTGGATCCGCCGGGGCTGGCTGGTGATCTGGTTGGCCTGGGTGAGGAGCTGCTCCACATGGTCGTTGGCGTAGAAGCTGAAGTTCCACCCGGCCGTCCCCCACGCGTCCTTGCCGAATGTCGCCGAGATGAGCGCGGAGGGGTCGGCGTAGTCCGGGTAGTTCCGGACGGGCAGGAGGTCCGGCGCGGTATCCGGCTTGCCGGCCTTGTCGAGGAGCACGGACGAGGCCAGCTCCTGGATGTTGACGTCGATGTTGAGTTCCTTCAGGCGGGCCTGGAGGATCTCCGCCGCCTTCCGGAACGTCGGGTCGCCCTGGAACAGGGACAGGCTCAGCGTGAATCCGCCGTTCGGGCGGCTCGACTCGCTGAGCAGCTGCTTGGCCTTCGCCAGGTCGTACCGGTACGGCTTGTCCGCCGGCGACAGGTGCGCGGGATCGTTGTCGGGCAGGGGCCCGTTGAGCGGCGCGAGCTTGCCGTTGAAGATGGCCTGCTTCGCCCCCTCGTAGTCGAACGCGTACGACAGCGCCTGCCGGATCTTCACGTCCTTGAGCGGCTCCCGCTGGCAGTGCATCGCGATGTAGAAGATCCGCATCGTCGGGCTCTCGCTGACGGCGATCCCCGGCTCCTTCGCCAGCGCGTCGATAAGGTCGGGGGACACGACCGTGACGATGTCGGCCTCTCCCCGCTCGACCATCAGCCGCTGCGTCGAGGCCTCCGGCACGATCCTGAAGATAATGCGCTTCACGTGCGGCCCGGACCAGCCTCCCCAGTAACCGGGAAACTGCGCGAGGACGACCTGCTGCGCCCCCTTGTCGTAGCTCTCGAGCACGTACGGCCCGGTGCCGGCCCCGTGCTCCTTCAACCACCCCTGGGCCAGGTCGTCGCCCGTCGCGTGCTCCCGGACGGCCTTTGGGCTCACGATCAGGTTGCCCGAGATCGCCGCCAGCTTCGCCACGAACGAGGCGTCGGGGCTGCTCAGGGTGATCCGCGCCGTCAGGGGGTCCGGGGTGTCGACGCCCGCGACCAACCCCTTGAACGCGTACGCGAAGCCGCGGTTGATCTTGATGAGCCGCTCCATCGTGACCTTGACGGCCTCCGAGTCGAGCGGGGTGCCGTCGTGGAACGTGACCCCCGGCCGCAGCTTCAGGGTCCACTGCTTGACGTCAGGCGTCGCGCTCCACGAGGTCGCGAGCTTGGGCACGATCTTGGGCGTGCCGCCCTCGAGGCCCACGAGCGGCTCGTAGATCCCGCGCGTGATGCGCACGGTGTTGTCGTACACGATCTGCGGATCGAACGTCTGGACGGCGGTATCTTGCCCCACGATGAGCGTATCGGTGGCCACTCCCGCGGCGGACCCAGGGCGCGTCCAGAAGAGCCCCGGTCCCGCGGCGCCCGCTCCGACCGCGGCGCCGCCGGCCGCAAGGGTCCGCAAAAACCTCCGCCGAGAAATTCTCCCCTCTCGCCTCACGCTATCCATGAGTCCTCTCCCCCCTCATCGCGACGTGCCGCAGCACGATAGACCGAGCGCACCGCCCGAACTTCTCTACGTACGTGCGTCGCTCCTCCGGATGCGGGAATCCGCCCTCCCGTCGCGTAACGGAGTGCGGATACGACTCCATGCGAGGTGACCAATGGCCCGGTCGTTCCGAATCCGCGCAGGGACCATCCGCGACGCCAACACTATCTGTACGATGCTGAAGGGGCTGGCGAAGAACGAGCGGCTCCTCGACCACTTCCACTCCAGCCCCGCGCGCGTCCGCCGTGACGGCTTCGGGCCACGGCGCTGGTTCCGCACGTTGATCTGCCGGAACGGCCAAACGCCCGTGGGGATCGCCGTGTACTTCTTCACCTACTCGACGTTTGAGGCGCGCCCGACGCTCTACGTCGAGGATGTGTTCGTGTGGCCCCGCCACCGGGGGAAAGGAGCGGGCAGAGCGCTGTTGGCCGCGCTTGCGCGCATCGCCGTGCAGCAGGGCTGCGGTCGCATGGAGTGGACCGTGCTCGACTGGAACACCCCCGCGATTCGTTTCTACGAACGGATCGGGGCGACCATTCGCAGGGAGTGGGTGCTGACGCGCCTCACCGAGAAGCCCCTCCAGCGTCTCGCCCGAGCCTCCCGAGCGGCTCGGCGATAGGCCCGTGGCGCGGGGTTCTCCGCCGGCGGGGCGGCTTAGGGCTTCCTTCGCGGGCGGTCTTTGCTCGCCGGCGCGGGAGCCTTCACCGTGTCGGTGTATCGAGCCCCCTGAAAGGGCTTCAACGATCGCAGCGCACGGGCGAGGTAGGGCGCCGCTTCCGACGCGCGTTTTTGGCCGATCAGGACATCTCCCAGTTCGTTGCAGGCGGTGGCGAGATCGTTTCGCATGCCCAGCCTATCGAAGGCGTCGATGGCCTCCTTGTAATACTTGACCGCTTCGGCCGGCCGGCCCGAATCGCGGTGCAGTCGGGCGCGTACCACCGTGATCCGCGCGCCTTCAGTTGTATCCCGAAACTTCTTCGTGAGCTTCTCGGCAGCATCAAGCGCCTGCTCGGCCTCCTCAAAGACGCCCTTGGCAATGAATGCTCGGCCGATCTCAGTCAGGCTTCGTGCCCGCCCGGGATCGTCCCCAATGGTCTCCTTGATATGCAGGCTGCTGCGCAACTGGATCAGGGCCTCGTCCGGTTTTCCCTGTTCCAGGAGCGTGATCCCGATGCTATTCCGCGCCTGCGCCAGGAGGCGAAGGGAATCCAGCAACTCGAAAATGTGTTCCGCGCGATGGAGTTGCGTCAATGCGCTGTCGTGGTGGCCGCTTTCACGGTAGGCAGCTCCCAGTTCGATGTGAGCCAGCCCGATCCGATGCAAATCTTGGGTTGGCTCAAGAGCACTCAGGGCCTCTTGATACCAGCGCGTGGCCTCCTCGTGCTCCCCGATCTCCGCGTAGGTGTACCCAATGTTCAGCAGGAAGCTCCCCGCCAGCGAAAGATCGGGGTGGCCGACCTCGCGCAGGAGGCGGTAGCCCTCCTGAAAATACTGCC
>VBAO01000175.1:0-5171 GCA_005883865.1 Candidatus Segetimicrobium genomatis | reverse complement strand
TGACCCTCACAAGATGTTGGGCGTTGCGAGTGGCCTCAGCCAGCTCTTTTCCACGCTGCACGTTTCGCCGCGCCAGGTCGAACTGCCTGAGGAATCCAAGGGCCGCCCCCAGGCCGATGTAGCACTCCGCCTCGACTGCCTCATCGTGCTGGCGGGCGATCACGCGTGCCTGCTCGAAGATCTCCGCCGCTTGGGTGAATTCCCCGCGTTTTTGCGCCACCCACCCGGACGCGAGCATGACCCGGAGCGCCTTCCGGCTCAACGGCGTATCTTCTTCGAGAAAGTATCCAACGGATTTCTGGAGGCGGCCGGCCAGCAACAGGAGGGTTTCGATTGAGGGTTTGGTGCGCCCCGTCTCAACGAGGCTGATGAAGCCCTTCGAGAGGTCCTTGCCGCCGAGTTGGGATTGGGTGAGGCCCAATTCCTTCCGCCTGGAGCGGATACGCTCGCCCAGTAAAGACACTAGACCCCCCGCGGTGGACGTGGTTTTATTGCACTAATACACATTAATCTCTTTGTTAACTCATAGTTCGGGCTCCCCGGGTTCACTTCCTCCATCCGTTCGAGTGACGTCCTGTAGATCGACCGGCTAGATCGATCGAAGGAGAAGGATAAGCGCGATCGGCGTGACCAGGCTGAAACAGTGCGGCCGTTCGGCGTTGGCGCCGTTTCCTAGTCGTTATCTGGCTGAAGGTCTATGCGACCGCGGCAGTGCTTGCGGACTCTTCCTTAGCCGCTGCCGCCGTGGTCATCTCCTGCGGGCACAAGGATTCCACCTCCCCCGTGGCCCACGGGATGAAGCCGGTTCAACGAGCCTGGAAGCACCGACAAACCGGCAATCGCCGCGATGGAAATCAACATCACGGCTGCGAGGAGCCTTCTCATCACTCCACCCCCAGGAAAAGTTAGTTAAGTACTGCCGAACGGCCGCAGTATGCTATTACTAAATTAACAGGGTGGAGACCTTCATCGGGTCAACATTGTCCTGGGACAATGAGGGCCGCTCACAGAGGGGGTCTGACTATCTGGTCAGGTGGACGGTGTGAAGCGGGAAGGGATGGGGGAGTTCCCGGTCGCGGGAATTTCTAGTTGCGGGAGTTCTTTACGGGGTCACCAGTCGCAACCCTATCGATCAACGAGACCGGCCGGGGTCGCAGGGCAGGCCCGGCGCTTTTGTCTTGGGTCAGATCAGACGACGGGCCCCGAGGTACCTCGGGGCCCAGTAGGGGTCCTCGAGGTGATCGATAAGCACGCTCCGCACCCCGGCGGTGACGAAGCGTCCGTCACCGAGGTAGATCCCCACATGCGACGCCCCGCTTGCGTATGTGGAGAAAAATACCAGATCTCCCGGCTGGAGGGCCGCTCGCGGAACGCTCTGCCCCACGGTAAACTGCCCGTATGATTCACGCGGGAGGTCCGGGACGTAGGGCGAGTAGAGCGCGTAGACGAGCCCGGAGCAGTCGACGCCGCTCCGGGTCGTGCCGCCCCACGCATACGGCGTCCCCACGAAATCTTGCGCCTGGCCCGTGATCCGCTGGATGAGCAGGTCCCGTGCTTTGGATGGGGTGCCGGGCCCCGGCCTCCGATGCTCCCCCGCGGGCGCCGGCGGCGCGGAGGGGCGAACCGGTAGGGATCTGGGAGCGCTCGCCTCTTGGGAGTCTCGTGGAGAAGCGGGAATCCGCAGGACCTGGCCCACCCGGACGTGATCCGGAGAGGTCAAACCGTTGGCCCTCTGAAGGGCATCGACGCTGACGCCATGCGTTCGTGCGAGACGGAAGAGCGTGTCCCCGGGACGGACGACATAGAGGGACGTGAAGGACGATGCGGCGGAGTTGGGCCGCCCCGAGGAAGCGGCGGCGACGCGCGGTTGTCGCGCGCCCGATCTCGGATTGGGAATCACCAGGACGGCTCCAACCCGAATCCGCCCCGGATCGCGAATCGCATTGACCTGGGCGAGGTAATCGACGGACACGCCGAACCGCAGGGCAATGCTGTAGAGGGTATCGTTTGCGGCGACCGTGTACTGTTGGGTGGCTGCGGCCGGGATCGCGGCGGCCAGGACGACCGCCCATGCGACACCCGCCCACGCTGTGACGCGCATGCTCCGGCCCACCTCGAGAGTGCGCCTCGATTGAGACCACTTTGGTTAATGCCCGAGGTGAAAACGGACTAGACTGGAACCGCGACAATTACGGGCGGGAAAACTCCCCGATAACTGACCCTAAACGCCGGAAGGCTTGATGCAACCTACCGGGATCGGAGGAAGCTCAGTCGTTTTGCTTTAGGCGCGAGATCGGGAGGTGAACGTGTCCAGTTGACTGTGGATGGCGCGACCCGCCGGGTTCGAAAACTTCAGTTCTGATCGTTCCCGTCGCGATGTCACGATACGGCCGGAGACCCCCCAATGTCTTTTGACCATTGAGTTGATTCTGGCAAGGACCGCTGCCGTTCCGTGGACCGTGAATCTGCCATTTGGCAGCTTGTCCGAGGACCGGGGAAAGGACCTGTTCCCGTCGACGTATCCGCAAATGAACGGGATGGCGAACTCCTTTGGGAGATCGTCGAGCAGCGCCGAATCATCTCCGTGAAGATCAGAGGGGACGCCCCACGGGAACAAGGCTTTGCACAGGCCCTGATCGCGGAGATAGACTTGCCACCCCACGGTGCTGCTATAACAGAACTCGCAATAGATACGGTCGGTCGTGATGTCGGCCATGAAGGTCGCGATGTATTTTCGGGACTCCTCACCAAGCGTCACCACGAGCGCGAGGGAGCTCCCTTGTCCCCAGATGTGGCCCGCTACCATGAGGAACCCCAACCAGTACAGCTGGACGTCCGCGGGGGCCGTCCCGGGGACGTTGCGTCGCCCTCGCAGCAAATTCACGGGATCAGAAATACGGGGATGGTCTATCGGCGCGAGAACCCGCTCGACGGCGGCAATCGGGAGGTCGTGTAATTCCGCGATTTCTCGTGGGCTCTTGCCCTTTCTGGCCGCAGACCGAAATCTTGCGGTTCGCTCCCGCCATTCAAGGGCCTGCTCGGTCGGAGGTCGTAGGCGCATGGCGACCTAAAGTCCTTGACGAGCCAAGTAGTCGCGGCCCCGGGTGGTGATCACTGCCAGCGTCGACGTCCTATTCCGAGTCCAGGTCGCGAGTCCGTAATCGACGCAGTATACGAGGTGACGCTTGACCATGGCCTCGGACAGACCAAGGGCCTCGATCAAGCTCGGGTTGTCCGCTCCATCCGGCCGCTCCCGTAGCGACAGCAACACTCGGTTGCGATCGTTGTCGAAGGCCATAGCGACCACTCCTCGCTCGAGAACGTTTCCGGTTTTGTACCTTCGGGGAGCCGGCCAGTCGCCGTGGAGAGGACCGTCTTCGAGAGGAAGGCTACACTAGTAGTATAGCACCTATGGGCCGCCGAGGCAATGAAATACGCGATGAGGAGGCGACGATGATCTATGTCTCGAATGCGGACAGTAAAGAGATCTACGTCATGTCTCTCGACCACCGGACCGGCGTGGTGGCCCGTGTCCAAAAAGTGCCGGTGCCGGGCACGGTCATGCCGCTCGCGATTAGCCCGAACCGCCGGTTCCTCTACGCCTCCCTCCGCTCGACCCCCTTTTCCGCCTCTCGACCGTCCCGCTGCCGGACAACATGGCCTATCTCTCGACCGACAAGACCGGGCGGTTTCTGCTGGGCGCGTCCTACATGGGCGACAAGATCTCGATCAACCCGATCAGCCGGCAGGGACTGGTGCAGGCCGAGCCGATCCAGGTCATCCCGACATCTCCGCACCCGCACTCGATCATCACCGATCCGTCGAACCGCTACCTGTTCGCCCCGAGCCTCGGCGGCGACGCCGTCCTCCAATTCAAATTCGATCAGGTGACCGGACGAGCCACGCCAAACGCGCCGCCGTTCGTTGAAGCGAAGAAAGGGGCGGGCCCACGCCACATCGTGTTCCATCCACACGGTCGAGTCGCCTATACTACGAACGAGCTCGACGCCACGGTCAACGCCTATGGGTTCGATGCGGCGAGGGGAACGCTGACGCAGGTTGGTACCGCGAGCGCGTGCCCGACGGCCGGTTCCTCTATGCCTCCGAGCGCGCGTCCAATAGCCTCGCCGCCTTCAAACTCGATGCCGGGACAGGCGCCATGGCGTCGATCGGCAACTGTCCGACCGAAACGCAGCCGCGCGGCTTCAACGTCGACCCCAGCGGCCGGTACCTCCTCGTGGTCGGGCAGACCTCGCACAGCATGACGATCTACGCGATCCATCCGGAAACCGGGGCGCTCGCCGCGCAGCATCGGTTTTCCATGGGCAAGAATCCCAATTGGGTCGAGGTCATCGACATTCCGTAGACTCGAGCAGCGCGCGCGTACGACGGAGCTTGAAATACCTGGCGGGCCCGGAGGGAATCGAACCCCCGACCTGAGGCTTAGGAGTCCCCTGCTCTATCCACTGAGCTACGGGCCCGCGTCACGAAGGGTCCACTCCTGCACAATTCTATCACGGCCACGGGAGGAAAAAGGGGACCCGCGGATAAGGGCATTTAGGGTCACCGTGTGGTCCTCATCTCGGTCTTTCATCTCGCGCTTCATCTGGGAGGGGGAGAGCGATGGACGCGAAAATGAAGTCGTGCTTCACGCGGTGATCCCCGGTCTCAGAAGCTGGTTGCTGGGCTTGGTGGTGATGGCGGTCGCGGTCGTGCTCGACTACACGCGCAAGACCTAGGAGGAGAAGACTCCCCCACGGCCGCGTTTTTGGGTCACTCATGGTCTGATCCTATGTAACAGGCGGCTGAGCCAGACGCCGGTCTTGCGATTACCCGGGGACGTCGATGTCCTGCGCGCGCTCCGAGCGACCGCACGACTCGCTCCGAAGTCCCTGGAAGGTCTGGATGCAGGCGTTTGAGACGTTCGAACACACGGCCGACATCGGCCTCATCGCCCGCGGTCGAACCCTCGAGGAGCTTTTCGCAAACGCGGCCCGCGGTCTGGTGGATCTGATGGTCGATCCCGCGGGACTCCGGGAGGAGATCCAGATGCAGGTCACCGTGTCGGCCGGAGATCGGGAAGCCCTGCTGGTGGGCTGGCTCAACGAGCTCCTCTACCTGCTGGACATCCGGCGGTTCCTCCCCCGCCGGAGCCGAATCACCGATCTGAG
>VBAO01000174.1 GCA_005883865.1 Candidatus Segetimicrobium genomatis | reverse complement strand
CGTGAGATCGGGAAAGATCCCCCGCCCCTGGGGGACCAGCGCGACGCCGGCACGGGCGACGCGGTGCGGGGGGGCGCCGGTGATGTCGCGGCCCCGGAGCGCAATCCGCCCCGTGCGGGGCGGTGTGAACCCCATGACCGTCCGCACCGCCGTCGTCTTGCCGGCCCCGTTCCGGCCGAGCAAGCATGTGATCGCGGCCGACTCGACCTCGAGGGTCACGCCCTGGAGGATGTGCGAATCCCCGTAGTACGTGTCGACGCCGGCGAGCGCGAGGATGGGGGAGCCGCCCGGTACGCTCGGCGAGGTCATGGGCGCACGGGCGGCGGGGCACCGAGGTAGACTTCCCGGACCCGGGGGTGTCTACGAACCTCCTCCGGGATCCCCCGTGCGAGCACCTGGCCGAGGTGCAGTACGGTGATCCGGTCCGCGACTGCAAACACCACGTCCATGTCGTGCTCGATGATGACGAGCGTCTGATCCCGCCCGAGGCGGGAGAGGAGCGCGGTCATGGCGGCGGTCTCGGCCGGGGACATCCCCGACGTCGGCTCGTCGAGGAGCACCACACGCGGCCGTCCGGCGAGCGCGATCGCGAGCTCGAGTTGCCGTTGTTCGCCGTACGACAGCGCCCGCGCTGCGAGCGCCGCCCTGGCCTCCAACCCCACGCGGGCGAGGAGGGCGAGCGCCGCCTCGCGGAGATCGCGAAGGCGAGCGGTGGGCGTCAGCCACCGCCGGGTCGCCGCGGTGTGCGCCTGCACCGCGAGCCGGACGTTCTCCAGCGCGGAGAGGTTGAACAGGAGGTTGTTGCGCTGGAACGTGCGGGCGACCCCCGCCGCGGCGATCTTGTGCGGAGCCAGCCCGGTGACCGGCCGGTCGTCGAGCAGGACGCGTCCCGAGGAGGGGAGGACCTCTCCGCTGATAATGTTGAACAGAGTCGTCTTGCCGGCCCCATTGGGGCCGATGACGGCGTGCCGCTCCCCCGCCGCCACCTCGAGGGTGACGTCGTTGAGGGCGAGCACGCCCCCGAACCGGCGCGTCAGGCGCTCGGTGACGAGGGCCGCGGCCATCGGTCCGCCATGAGGCCCGCGAGGCCCCGGGGCGCCACCAGGACGACCAGGATGAACGCCGCTCCGAGGATCATCGTCCATCGCTCGGTCAACGAACTCACGAGGTTTTGGAGGACCAGCACCGCCCCCGCCCCCACCGCCGGGCCCAGGAGCGTCCCCGCGCCGCCGAGCAGCACCATCACCAGGACCTCTCCGGACCGGGTCCAGTAGAGGTCGTCCGGGGAGACGAACCCGTTGTAGTACGCGTACAGCGCGCCGCTCAGCGCGGCCGCCGCTCCCGCCAGGACGAACGCCCCGAGCTTGAGGCGGAAGGTGTCGAACCCCATCGCCCGCATCCGCGGTTCGTTCTCCCGGATGCCCACGAGCGCCGCGCCGAACGGGGAGGCGACGATCCGCGAGAGCAGGATCGCCGCGGTCCCGACCGCCAGGAGCACCAGGTAATAGAACGGCACCGCGCCGCCGACGTCGACGCCGGGAATCGACGGCCGGGGGATCCCCGAGAGCCCGTTCGTGCCGCCTGTGAGCCACGCCCACTGGTGCGCGGCCGCGTACGCCATCTGGGCGAACGCAAGCGTCAGCATGAGGAAGTAGACGCCGGTGGCTCGCAACGCGAACACGCCGATGACGAGCGCGGCCAGGGTCCCCGCCGCGATGCCGGCGGGAAGGGTGAGCAGGAGGGCGGGGCTCACGCGCGTGCTCACGAGCCCCACCGCGTACGCGGCGGTCCCGAAGAAGGCCGCGTGCCCGAGGGAGACCAACCCGGTGAATCCGACGAGCAGGCCCAGGCTCATCGCGAAGAGACCGAAGATCAAGACCTCCGTGAGGGTCCCGATGAGATACCGGTCGTGCGCGAGCGGCAGGAGCGCCATCCCGAGGGCGGCGGCGATCCAGGCCGCGCGCGCGCCCGCCCCGGTCCCTCCCAGCGCGGCCGCGCCCCTCACCGGGGGCGCCCTCCGAACAGCCCCGTCGGGCGGACGATGAGGACCGCGGCCATCACCAGGTAGGTGACGACGAGCGCCATCTGGGGGACCAGAGTCTTCCCAAAGGTGTCCACTTCGCCGATCAGGAGGCTCCCCCAAAACGATCCGGGGAGCGTGCCGAGTCCGCCGACCACGACCACGATGAGCGTGACGATCAGGGTCTCGAAGTCCACCCCGGGGAACACGCCTTGGATCGGGGCGGCGATCACCCCGGCGAGCCCCGCGAGCGCGGCGCCAAACGCGAACACGCCGGTGAACACGAGCCCGATGTCGATGCCGAGCGCCTGGGCCATCTCCCGGTTCGCGACGCCGGCGCGGACCATCGCGCCGAGGCGGGTGCGGCCCAACCCCAGCCAGAGCCCTCCGGCCATCGCCGCGCCGAGCGCGATCACAAAGAGACGATAGGACGGGAAGAACGTGCCGAGCAGGGGGATGGACCGGTCGAGCCCCGGGGGCGGAGCCAGCGATTGCACGTCCGCCCCCCACCACCACCGCGCCAGATCGGAGAACACAAACGCGAACCCAAACGTCAGCAGGATCTGGTCCAGGTGGGTCCGGCGGTACAGCGGCCGGAGGAACTCCCACTCGAGCAGGAACCCCACGGCGCCCAGGACCAGGGGCACGGCGATCGCGGCGATCCAGAACGATCCGGTCCACCGCACGGCCGAGAGCGCCAGGTACGCCCCCAGCATGTAGAACCCCCCGTGGGCGAGGTTGACCACCTCCATCAGCCCGAAGATCAGCGAGAGCCCCGCCGCGAGCAGGAACAGCAGCATCCCGTACGCGAGGCCGTTGAGCGCCTGGAGAAGGTAGAACGTCACACCCGCAGGCCGCCCGCGATCACTCGACCTGGACCACCCGCCGGGCCTTCAGCTGAAACCGCGGGAGCGCCCCGGCGGCGACCGCGGCGGTTTCGATGCGGAGGCCGCAGGCCAGCCGGAGTTGCTCGCGCAACTCCTCGAGGGTCGCCGCGACCCTGGCCGCGCCCCACCTCGTTTCGTCCACCTCGACGACGACCCGCACCTCGGCCATCTCGGCCCGGCGCCGCACTTCCACCCGAAACTCGTCCACGCAATCGAACCGGCGGACGACGTCTTCGATCGCGCTCGGAAACACGTTCATCCCGCGGATGACCAGCATGTCGTCGACCCGGCCGAGAACCCCGCCCGCCAGCCTGGCGAACGTCCGCCCGCAGGCGCAGCGCGCGTCGACGAGGCGGACCCGATCGCCCGTGCGGTAGCGAATGACCGGGGAGCCCTCCCGCCCAAGGTTGGTCAGGACCAGCTCACCGTCGCCGGACGGGACGACCTGCCCGGTCGCGGGATCGAGCACCTCCCCGATGAACTCGCTCTCGTTGAGGTGCACCTCGCCGGCCGCGCACGTGAACCCGGTGGCGCCCACCTCGGTCAGCCCCGTGTGGTCGATGCACCGCGCCCCCCACGCGGCCTCGATCCGGGCCCGCGTCGACGCGATGCTGGCCCCCGGCTCGCCGGCGTGGATCGTCACGCGCACGCCGATCTGGGCGGGATCGATCCCCGCGCCGCGGGCGACTTCGGCCAGCCGGAGCGCGTACGAAGGCGTGCACACGAGCACGGTGGCCTGCGCCTCCATGAGCGCCCGGATCCTGAGCGGGGTGTCCAGCCCGCCGCCCGGGATCGCGAGCGCGCCGATCCGCCGGACGGCGTCGAACCCGGCCCAAAACCCGATGAACGGGCCGAACGAGAACGCGAAGTAGATCCGGTCCCCGGCCCCGACCCCCGCGGCGCGGTAGACGAACGTCCAGCACCGGAGCCACCAGTCCCAGGACTCGGCGGTGTCCAGCCACCGGAGCGGCCGGCCGGTCGTCCCGGAGGTCTGGTGGAGGCGCAGGTACCGGTCGAGCGGGTAGGTCAGGTCGGTGCCGAAGGGCGGGGCGGCCTCCTGATCCGTCACGAGCTCCGCCTTGGTCGTGAACGGCAGCCGGCGAAAGGCGTCCCAGGCCCCGTGTTCTCGAGGAGCGCCGACCCCCGCCGCCGCCCACTTGCTGCGGTAGAAGGGGTTGCGTTCCTGGATCCGGGAGAGCATGGGGGCGAGCCGCTGCCACTGGTACGCGGCGAGATCGTCCCGCATCATGGTCTCGAGCGTCGGATCCACGAAGCGCGCGGGATCGTCAACGCGCCGCGTCAAGGCCAACGCTCCTTGCCGAGGATCCGGCGCATCGTCATCCTGCGATCTCGTATCCCTTGCCCAGGTACGCGGCCTTGATCCCAGGGTGCGCGAGCAGTTCGGCGGGCGTGCCCCGGAGGACGATCCGGCCCCGCTCCATGACGGCGACCCGGTCAGCGGTCGCCATCGCCGCCTTGACGTTCTGCTCGACGAGGATCACGGTGAGCCCTTCGGCGCGGCGCAGGCGGTCGAGGGCGTGGACGATCTCCCGGACGATCAGGGGCCCGAGCCCGAGCGAGGGCTCGTCCAGCAGCAGGATGCGGGGCCGGGCCATCAGCCCGCGCCCGATCGCGAGCATCTGCTGCTCCCCGCCGCTGAGCGAGCCGCCCAGCCGCCGGTCGAGGTCCAGCAACCTCGGGAAGATGCCCTGCGGCAGCGCGACGTCGGCGCGCACCTCGCTGCGGTGTCGCCAGTACCGGTGGTACCCGCCGAGGAGGAGATGCTCCCGCACCGTGAGCCCGCTCCACACCTGACGGCGTTCGGGCACGAGGCTGATCCCCAGCCGGACGACGGCCTCCGCCGGCAGCCCCGTGATCGGCCGGCCGGCGAGGGTGATCCTCCCTGCTCTGGCCGGATACACGCCGGCGATCGCGCCGAGGAGCGTGGACTTTCCCGCGCCGTTCGGCCCGATGATCGCCAGGATCTCCCCCGGGCGGGCCTCCAGGTCGATCCCATGGAGGACCTCGACACTTCCTCGACGCGCGACGAGGCCCGAGACCTGGAGCAGGGAGGCGGTCACGGGCCGGGCACTTCCTCTCCCAGATACGCGGCGATCACCCTCGGGTCGCGCTGAACGGCCTGGGGCGGGCCTTCGGCGATCTTCTCGCCATACTCCAGCACGATCACCCGATCCGCCGCATCCATCACGACGTCCATGTTGTGCTCGATGACCACGAAGGTGACCCCATCTGCCCGCAGGCGCCGGATCAGGGCAACGAGGTGCTGTGCCTCCTGGGCGCTCAGGCCCGCGGTCGGCTCGTCGAGCAAGAGCAGCGCTGGACGGGCGACCAGGGCGCGGGCGACCTCCAGCAGTCGCTGCTGGCCGAAGGGGAGGTCGCGCGCGCGATCGTGCGCGCGCCCCTCGAGGCCGACGAGGGCCAGCGCCGCCATCGCGGTCTCGCGGACCGTCCGGTCTTCGCGCACCGCGGCGGGAAGGGCCAGCGCCGCCTGGATGAACCCCGTGCGGGTCCACCGGTGGCACCCCACCATCACGTTCTCCACAACGGTGGTCTCGTTGAAGATGATCAGGTTCTGAAACGTCCTGATGATCCCGGCCCCCGCCACCTGGGGAGCCGGCATCCCGGTGATCCGTTGCCCGCGATAGATGACGTCGCCGGAAGTGGGGGGCACGAACCCGGTGATGAGGTTGAACAGCGTCGTCTTCCCCGCCCCGTTGGGGCCGATCACGGTGGTGATCTCCTGCGGCGCGGCGGCGAAGCTGACCCCATCGACCGCGCTGACGCCGCCGAACCGCTTGGTCAGATCCACCACCTCGAGCAGCGGCGCCGTCATGCGCTCCCGCCCTTCGCCGGCTCGGGACCGACGGGCCTGAGGAGGCGCCCGAGATCGAGCGCTCCCCGGACGATCCCCGAGGGGAAGAAGATCATGATTAGCACAAGCAGGATCCCGTAGATCGCCGTCTGGTACTCGCCGCCCACCCGTGGAAAGACCCGGGGGACCTGGGCGCGGATCACCTGGTCCAGGATGGTGATCAACGCCGCCCCGAACAATCCCCCCCAGATGTTCGTCAACCCGCCGACCACCGCCATGATGAGGAAGAACAGCGAAGCGTACAGCGAGAACGGCGACGGGCTGATGAACCGGATGTAGTGCGCGTACAGGCCGCCGGCGAGCGCGGCGTACGCCGCGCTCGCGACGAACACCTGCATCTTGTATCGCGACACCTCGACCCCGAGGGCGGCCGCCCCGACCTCGCTCCCGAGGATCGCCCGGAGCGCCCGGCCCGTGCGGTGCGAGGTGATGTTCTGGGCGAGCAGGAGGGCGGCCAGGGCGAGCCCCCAGACCAGATAGTAGAAGGCCCGGTCGGCCGCGAGCGAAACCCCGGCGATCCGGAGGCCGGGGATGTCGCGGAGCCCGCTCGCGCCTCCCGTCACATCGACGAGTTGCACCATGAGGACGTTGACGATGATGCCGAAGCCCAGCGTGGCCAGCACGAAAAAGTGCTCGGCCAGCCGCAGCGTCGGCACCCCCACGAGGTAGGCCACGCCCGCGGTGGCGGCGGTCGCGATCGCGATGGTCGCCCACGGGCTCCACCCCAGGTCCCGGCTCAGCAGCGCCGACCCGTACGCCCCCAGTCCGTAGAACGCCGCCTGCCCGAGGGAGACCTGGCCGGAGGACCCCAGGAGGATCAACCCCAGGGTGACGATGGTGGAGAGCCCGATGATATTGAAGACGGTGAGGAGATACGCCGACGAGGCGAGGAACGGCAGCCCCGCGATCCCGCAGGCCAGGAGCGCGAGCCCGGCTCCCCGGCGCGTCACGCCTGCCTCCGCTGGGCCCCGTGGAGCACGCCTTCGCGCTGCAGGAAGAGGACGGCGAGGAGCACGAGAAACGTAATCGCGCCGGCATACCCGGGCACGAGGTACCCGGTGGCGAGCGACTCGATGATCCCCACGAGGTACCCGCCCACGACGGCGGCGGGGGCGTTGCCGAGCCCGCCGATGACCGCGGCGACGAACCCCTTCAACCCGAGGCCGAGCCCCATGTCGTAGGTCGCCCCGGTGATCGGGGTGATGACGATGCCCGCCACGGCGCCCAGGGCGGCGCTCAGCGTGAACGCCGCGAGCGACACCCGCCTGGGGCTGATGCCGACGAGGCGGCACGCGAACGCGTTATCCGCGCACGCCCGAACCGCCGCCCCCGGTACCGTCCGGACAAAGAAGGTAAAGAGCGCGCCGACGACCGCCACCGAGAGGCCGATGGCCCACACGGCCTGGCGGACGAGCACGCCGCCGAGCAGCACCAGGGGGGGCCCGGGGGTGAACTCGGGGAGCGCGTACGGGTCCGCGCCCCAGAGCATCAAGGCGAGGCCGCGCAGCGCCATCGAGACGCCGAACGTGATGATGATGAGGGTCAGCGGGTGGGCGCCGAACGCCGGCTCGACCGCCAGCCGCTCGGTCAGCGCGCCGAGCACGCAGGTGGCCGCGACCGAGATCAATGCGGCCGTTGCGAGCGGAAGATGCCAGGCCAGCAAGGTCGCGCAGACGAGCGCCCCCAGCATCGAAAACTCCCCCTGGGCGAAGTTCAGGATGCCGGTCACGCCGTAGATCAAGACGAACCCGAGGGCGATGAGCGCGTAGATGCTGCCGATCGTGATCCCGGTGAGCAGCAGTTGGGGCAGCAGGGCGAGCACGATCGGAGGAGCCCGGGGCGGCCCGGCCGGCTCCGTGGCCCGCTACTTCCAGAGATCCCAGGCGCCGTTCTTGATCACGACGAGGACCATGTCCCTGGTGCCGAGCCCGTTGTGGTCCTGGGGGGACATGTTGAACGTCCCCCCCGTCCCGATGAACCCTCGGACGTGCTCCAGGTACTCGCGGATCCTGGCCTTGTCGGGTCCGACGTGCCGGAGCGCGTCCGCGAGCATCGTGATGCCGTCGTACGCGTGGCCGCCGAAGGTGCTGGCGGCATACCGGTTGGCGGCCTCAAAGTCGCTGGCGTACTTCTCTAAGAGCGCCTTCTGCGGGTCGCCGGCCGGCAACCTGCCGGCGACGAGCAACTTCCCGGCGGGGAATACCACGCCTTCGGCGGCCGGCCCGGCGAGCTGGATGAAGGCGCGGTTGGCGATCCCGTGGCTTTCGAGGATGGGGGCGCGGATTCCGAGCTGCCGGATGTTCTTGGCGGCGATCGAAGCCGTCGGCGGCGTGCTCCAGACGACCATCGCGTCCGGATTCTTGACCCTGGCGCGGGCCACCTGAACGCTCAGATCGGTGTCCGTGGCCGCGAACGGCTCGGCGTCGACGAGGGCGACCCCCTGGTGGAGGCCGTAGGTTCGGAGCGCCACGAGGCCGTCCTGGCCGAAGTCGTCGTTCCGGTAGAGGAACGCAAACGTCTTCGCGTGGATGGCCACCAGGTACTCCAACGCCTTGGCCGCCGCCGTGGCATTCCGCTGCGGCGTCTGGAACACCCACGCCCGGGTGGGGACGCTGAGCGTCGTGCTGGCCGCCACCGACATGAACGGCACTTCCGCGGCCATCGCGTAGTCGGCCATCGCCTGTGATTCCGGGCTGGTCGTGCCCCCGACGACCGCCACCGCGTTGTCCTCGGTGACGGCTTTCTTGATCAGCAGGACCGCCTTCGTGGGATCGGTCTCGCTGTCGTACGAGATGATCTGCACCGGCCGGCCGCCGATCCCGCCCGCGCTCTGGAGCTGGGATTGGAGCATCGTCGCCGTATCCTTCTCCGGCTTGCCGAGCGAGCTGGCCGGCCCCGTGACGGCGAAGACCGTCCCGATCTTGATCGGCGCCCCTTGTCCGCCTGCCGGGGGCGCGGGCGCGAGCAGCCCCGCGGTCCCTGCCGCGGCGGCGGCAAGGATGATGAGCCTTCGCGATAGCGGTCGCGCTGTCATGACCGACCCTCCTCTGGATCCCTCCCTCGCGTTATACGGATGGGGCGGGAAACCCTCCCGCCGGGATGATGAGACGAGCGTGAGAACGCCTCCTACGGAACGGCACGCGGCAGGAGCGTCCGGCGGACGGGGCGAACCCTGCGGGCGCCCTGCCTAGCCGGGGCGCTCGAGGGAGACGCACCCATGCCAGCGAGGACCGGAGCGCAGTTCCTCCAGGGCCTGCGGGATCGGCCGCGGGACCTGTGGATCGAGGGCCAGCGGGTGGCGGACCCCGTGGAGCACCCTGCGTTCCGCAACGTGGTCCGCAGCGTCGCAGCCCTCTACGAGATGCAGCACGACCCGGCCCTGCGCGACGAGATGACCTATGTCTCGCCGGCGACGGGCGACCGCGTGGGCCTCTCGTTCCTCATGCCCCGCTCGCACGACGACCTGGTCCGCGCGCGGAAGATGATGAAACGGTGGGCGGACTACTCCGGGGGCTTCATGGGGCGCACGCCCGATTATCTGAACCGCGCGCTCGTGGGGTTCGGATCCGCCGCGGAGTACTGCGCCGAGAACGATCCGCGCTTCGGGGACAACATCCGCCGCTACTACGAGCACGTCCGCGAACACGACCTGTGCCTCACCCACACCCTGGTCAACCCCCAGGCGAACCGGGCGGTGGGCCCGGCGCAGCAGGCCGACCCGCATCTGGCCGCGCGCATCGTGGAGGAGACGAAGGACGGGATCGTCCTCCGAGGGGCGCGCATGCTGGCCACCCTGCCCGTGTCCGACGAGATCATGGTGTTTCCTTCGACCCTGCTCAAGGTCACGCCCGAGGACGCCCCCTACGCGTATGCCCTGGCGCTCCCCAACGACACGCCCGGGCTGCGCTTCCTGTGCCGGGAGTCCTTCGACTACGGGCGGTCCCACCTGGATCACCCGCTCGGCTCGCGGTTCGAGGAGATGGATGCCGTCGTGATCTTCGACAACGTGCGGGTGCCGTGGGAGCGCGTGTTTCTCCTGCGGGACGTGGAGAAGTGCAACAAGGCCTTCGCCATGACCGGCGCGGTGGCACAGATGGCCCACCAGGTGGTCACGAAGAACGTGGCCAAGACCGAGTTCATCCTGGGCGTGGCCTCGCTGATCGTCGATGCGATCGCGATAGAGCAGTACCAGCATGTCCACGAGAAGATGGCGGAGATCATCATCTGCCTCGAGACGATGCGGGCGTTCCTGCGGACGAGCGAGGTGGAAGCCCAGGTGAACCGGTGGGGCGTGATGCAACCTGCCTGGCCGCCGCTCGACGCGGCGCGCAACGTCTACACGCGGATGTATCCGCGGATGGTGGAGATCCTCCAGCAACTCGGCGCCTCGGGATTCATGGCGATCCCGAGCGAGCGGGACCTCGGCGGCCCCCAGGCGGAGGCGATCCACACCTACTACCAGGCGGCGCGGGCCGATGCCGCGAGCCGGATCAAGCTGTTTCGACTGGCGTGGGACATCGCGATCAGCGCGTTCGGCTCCAGGCAGATCCTCTACGAGCGCTTCTTCTTCGGCGACCCCGTGCGCATGGCGGGGGCGATGTTCAACGCGTACGACCGTCGGCCGTACATGGAGCGCGTGCGCGCGTTCCTGGAGCGGGCGGGGGAGGCCGCCGCATCGCTCAAGGGGGGCGCGGGCGACTAGCGTATGCCCGCCGCTTCCGCTCCCGCGGTTGATCCCGCCGAGTTCCGCCGCGTCATGGGGATGTTCGCGACCGGCGTGACGGTCGTGACCGTCGAGGTCGGCGGTGAGGCGCACGGGATGACGGCGAACGCGGTGATGTCCGTGTCGCTCGATCCGCCGCTCGTCTGCGTCTCCGTGAACCGGCGTGCCCGGATGGACAAGTTCCTGGAGCGGGCCGGCGGCTATGCGGTCAACATCCTGGCTCAGGACCAGCAGGCGCTCTCACAGTATTTCTCCGGCACCTGGCCGCATGCGACGCCCCCCGAACACCGGCTGGTGCCCTGGACCGGGGGGCCGCGGCTCGTCGGATGCCTCGCCGCGGCCGGCTGCCGCGTCGAGGGGACCTTGGAGGGGGGCGACCACCGCATCTTCCTGGGGCGCGTCCTCGATCTCTACCGCGCGGACGGCGCGCTCAGTCCGCTCTTGTTCTTCGCCGGCCGGTACCATCAGTTGCGCGATCCGGCCCTGGCGCCCCTGGCCCCGGTCGACGTCTGGAACCCCGAGGAAGTGCAGATCTTCTACGACGACTGACGGCCGGCGCCCTTGACGGCCGCCGCGCCAAGATCTATTGTTCTGTATAGAGAACAAGGTTCTCCAAGGAGAACTCATCATGCCGGGGGCTGCAGGGTCCCGAGACCGCTCCGAGCCCGTCCCGGCGGTCGATCGGGCCGCCCGGCTGCTCTTCGCCCTCGGCGACGGCCACGGAGACGCGAGCCTCACGCACCTCGCCCGCCTCCTGCGCCTCCACAAGAGCACCGCGCACGACATCCTCGCCACGCTCATCCGGCACCGGTTCGTCGACCGCGATCCCGCGACGAGGAAGTACCGGCTCGGCCCGGCGCTCGCTTCTCTGGGGCAGGCGGCGGTGGGGCGCCAGGACCTCGTCGCACTCGCCCGCCCGCATCTTGTGCGCCTCCGGCGGCTTTCGGGGGAG
>VBAO01000295.1 GCA_005883865.1 Candidatus Segetimicrobium genomatis | reverse complement strand
CCCCCACGCCCGAGTGGGGGGTCATGCTGTCGAGCGCGAGGGACTACATCTTTCAGGCCCCCTGGTACGCGTTTTTCCCCGGGATCTCGATCTTCGCGCTGGTCTTTGCGCTCAACCTGGTCGGCGACGGCCTGCGCGACCTGCTTGATCCGCACCGGCACAACCGCTAAGACACTGGCGTGGTGGGAGGGAGGGGTCTGTGTGGCTGGCCGCCGCCGTGTGACCATCGGGATCATCGGCGCAGGGTTTGTGGCAAACGTCCACGTGGAAAACTACGGCAAGGTCCACGGCGTCGATCTCCGGGTCAAGGGCGTCGCGTCGTTGCGCCCGGAGCGGGGGAAGGAGTTCGCCGCCCGGCACGATCTCCCGCGCGTCTACCCCTCGGTCGACGATGTGCTCGACGATCCGGAGATCAATCTCGTGGATCTCTGCGTGCCCAACTACGAACACGCGCCGTTGATCGTGCGCTGCGCCGCGGCGCGCAAGGCGGTGATCTGCGAGAAGCCGCTGACGGGCTTCTTCGGCGACGGGGAGCCCATGGTGGGCAACCGGTTCGGGCGCGCGGAGATGCTGGCCGGCGCGCTGGCGAATGCCGATCGCGCGCTGGATGCCCTCGCCCGCGCCGGGGTCCGGCTGCACTATGCCGAGAACTGGGTGTACGGCCCCAACATTCAGAAGGCGGCGCGGCTGATCGCGCGGACCGGGGGCGCCATCCTCCGGATCGCCGGCGAGGAGTCGCACAGCGGCACCCACTCCGATTACGCCCGCCAGTGGCGCTACAGCGGGGGCGGCAGCCTGATCAACAAGGCATGCCACCCCCTCGGCGCCGCCCTCCATTTGAAATATGAGGAAGGGCGGAGAAAATACGAACGTCCGGTCCGCCCCGCGCGCGTGGTGGCCGCGGTGGCGCGACTGACCCACACCCGGGGGTTTCTCGCCGACCAAGCCAAATTCATCCGCGAGGGGTGGGTCGATTCGGAGGACTGGGCCTCGTTCTTCCTGACGTTCGACGACGACACCGTCGCCCAGATCACCGCGTCGGACATCGTCCTCGGCGGGATCCAGAATATCCTCTCGGTCTACGGGAGCCAGGCCGTTGTCCACGTGAACAACGTCCCCAACACGAGCGTGGTCGCCTATGCGCCGCGAGACGGCCTCTATGGCGGGGAATACATCCGCGAGAAAGTCGAGACGACCGCGGGGTGGCAGTTTACCAGCGGGGACGAAGATTGGATGAACGGATTCCCCGAGGAACTGCAGGATTTCTGCGAGGCGGTCGCCGACGACCGCGAACCGTTGAGCGGGGCGATGCTGGCGCGCGATGTCGTCGCGGTCACCTACGGCGCGTACCTCTCGGCGGAGCAGGGGCGCGCCGTCGACCTTCGGCCGCACCTGCGTTAGAGGAGGGCCGGCCGCCGCGCAAGAACCCACGCGCAAGAGCACGCACGCCCGGGTGGACCCGGGGACGCCCCGCGGGGGGTGTGGCGCCGGGGCTCATGTTCGCACGATGGGGGGCGAGAGATGATTCGGCGGCCTACGCTCCACAGCGCCTCGCTGGTCTGCGTGGCCCTCATGCTCCTCGGCGCGGTGTGGTACGCCGCGCCGGCGACGGCCCAGGCGCCGGCGGGTTCGATCAAGATCGGCCTGCTCTATGACCACACGGGTCCGTTCGCGGAGGGCGGCTCGCTCAACTGCTGGCGCGGCGCCAAGATGATCATCGACTATGTGAACGAGCACGGCGGCGTCGCCGGCAGGTACAAGATCATCCAGGTGGACGGCGACAGCCAGTCCAAGGGCGACATCGCGCTCAACGAGGCCGAGCGTCTCCTGAACGTCGAGAAGGTGGACGTCCTGGCCGGGATCTACTCGAGCGCGCACGCGGTGCCGCTGGCCGAGCGGGTGGACAGGGAACAGAAGCTCCTCTGGATCACCACGGCCATCTCGTCCAAGGTCTTCGACGGCCGGAATCTCCAATACGTCTTCAGGCCCCAGCCCACCGGCAATCAGGTCGGCAGGCTCTCCGTCCAGTACATCGCCGACTACGCGCAGGAGAAGTTCGGCAAGCTCGCCAAGGACCTCCGGCTGGCGATCATCTACGAGGACGGGCCCTACGGGACCGACGTGGCGACCGGGAACGAGGTGAAGGCCGGGGAGCTCGGGCTCAACGTCGTCCTCAAGGAAGCCTACTCGGCCCAAGCCCCGGACCTCTCCTCGCTCGTCACCAAGCTGCGGGCCGCCCGCCCCGATGTCCTCTTCCACACCGGCTACAACCCCGACATCGTGCTCTTCCTGCGCCAGGCGAAGGAGGGCGGGCTTCGGGTGCGCGCGTACCTTGGGCACGGCGCGGGACACAGCCAGCTCGACAAGCTGAAGGAGACCATCGGCGCAGGCGAGGTCGAGGGCTTCCACACCGTGGACCCGGCGCCCGCCCAACACCTGGATCCCAAAGGGCTCCGGCCGGGCGTCTGGGCCATGACTGAGGAAATGGTGCGCCGCTACCGCAAGGAGTACGGCCAAGGGGAGATCGCTCCCCACGTCTCCATGGGCTTCAACAACCTCTGGATTCTGTTGAACGACGTGCTGCCGCGGGCGATCCAGAAGTACGGCGGGTGGAGCCCCGACGCGATCGCCAAGGCCGCGCGCGAGGCCGATATCCCCGATGGCGGCACGATGATGGGGTACGGCGTCAAGTTCTATCCGCCCGGCCACCGGTTCGCGGGGCAGAACGAGCGCGCCTTCCCCGTCGTCGACCAGGTGATCCACGGTGAGTTCCAGATCGTCTATCCGAAGTACCTCACCCAGGTCAAGCCGGCCGTGCTGCTTCCACGTTCGTCGCCGCTGGCGGCTCAGTAGCGCGGACGCCTGCTACGGGCGCCGGGGTGAGCCCAGGGCTCGTCCCGGCGCCCGATCCGTCGGGCGCGTGCTCGCGATCTCGCAACTGACCAGGCGATTCGGGGGCTTCGCGGCCCTCGGCGCCGTCTCGTTTGAGGTGCGGCAGGGCGAGATCCTGGGCCTCATCGGACCGAACGGCTCGGGGAAGACGACCCTCTTCAACTGCGTCTCCGGGGCGCTGGCGCCGACGTCCGGCTCCATCCGCTTCCGGGGAGACGAGATCGCGGGCCTCGCGCCCAACGCGATCTGCCACCGCGGCCGCTGGCCGCGCATTACGGCCGGACCCGCCGGAGCACCGAGGCGCAGGCCCGGCAACGCGCCCGCGAGGTCCTGCGGCTCGTGGGACTCGCGGCGGACCCCGACGCGTCGACGGCGATCCTCGGGGCGGCCGGGCTCAAGAAGCTGGAGCTGGCCCGCGCGCTCGCCGCCGACCCTCACCTGTTGCTGGTCGACGAGAGCCTGGGGGGCCTCGACCCGGGGGAGATGGCGGGGGCGGCCGCCCTCCTCACGCGCATCCGCAGCGAGCTCGGGATCACGATCGTCTGGGTGGAGCACATCATGGCGACGTTGATGCGGATCGTCGATCGCGTCGTCGTCCTCGATCACGGGGAAAAGATCGCCGACGGCACGCCGGGCGACGTGGCCGGGGATCCGCGGGTGATCGAGGCGTACCTGGGCGAGAAGATCGTCCTCGGCTGAGATGCTGGAGATCCGGGGCATCACGGCGGGCTACGGGCAGTTCACGGCGCTGTGGGAGGTCGGCCTCCGGGTCGCCGCGGGCGAGACCGTCGCCATCGTGGGCCCGAACGGGGCGGGCAAGACCACGATGCTGCGGGTGATCTCGGGCCTGGTGCGCCCCCGCGCCGGGGAGCTCAT
>VBAO01000366.1 GCA_005883865.1 Candidatus Segetimicrobium genomatis | reverse complement strand
CACCGTGGCCTCCTCGTTCGATCGCCCAACGATCTGAAGCCCTACCGGCAGCCCGTCGGCTCCAAACCCGCACGGCACGGAGATCGCCGGGAGCCCCACGAAGTTGATGAGCCGGACGAACCGGGTGATGACGCCCCTGGCCTCTGTGGAGCGTCCCCCCAGCGTCACGGTGCTCTGGCCGATCGCCGGCGCCACGATCGGAATCGTTGGAAGGACGAACGCGGCGACCCGCTCCATCAGCGCCCCCACCTCGGACGCGATCAAGGCCCGGACGCGTTGTGCCCGGAGGTACTGGGTGGCGGTGAGGAACGTTCCCTGCCGGAGCAGGGCGAGCGTGTCGGCGCCGTACTCGCCGGCGCGGTCGGACAGCCAGCGTTCGTGGACGCTCGCCGCCTCCGCGAACAGCACCGTGGCGGCGGCGGTCCGCGCCTCGCCCGCCCTGGGAAACTCCACATCCTCCAGTTCGAGGCCAACCCCCGCCAGCACCTCGAGCGCCGCGCGGAACTGCGCGCGCACATCGGCGGCCATCTCGCTGTGATACTCGTCGGCGGGGACGCCGATGCGCACGCCGGCGAGCGACTTCCGGAGCCCGGCGGCGAAGTCAGGCACGCCCTGGCCGAGGGTCGACGGATCCTTGGGATCGGGGCCGGCGATCGCCTGGAGGACGAGCGCCGCGTCCTCCACGGTGCGGGTGAGCGGGCCGATGTGGTCGAGCGTCCACGAGAGGGGGAACACCCCCCGGCGGCTGACCCGCCCGTACGTCGGTTTCAGCCCCACCACCCCGCACAGCGCCGCCGGAATGCGGATGCTGCCCCCGGTGTCGGTCCCGATCGACGCGGGCCCGCATCCGGCGGCCACCGCGGCGCCGGACCCGCCGCTGGATCCTCCGGGGATGCGGTCGAGCCGCCAGGGGTTGCGGGTCGGCCCGAAGTGCGGATTGTCGGTGGTGACCCCGAAGGCAAACTCGTGCAGGTTGGTCTTGCCGAGCAGGACCGCGCCCGCGGCGTGGAGCCGAGCGGCCACGGCCGCGTCCTCGGACGGCACGCGGTCGGCGAGGATACGCGAACCGCAGGTCGATCGGATCCCCTTCGTGTCGATGAGATCCTTGAGCGAGACGGGGATGCCGTGGAGCGGGCCACGGTACCGGCCGGCGGCGATCTCCCGTTCGGCTTCACCCGCCTGAGCCCGCGCCACCTCCGCCGTCACGGTGATAAACGCGTTCAGCGCGCGGCACCGTTCGATCCGGTCCAGGCAGGCCTCGATGAGGGTGACCGGAGACAGCGCACGCGTCCGGATCCTCCTCGATAGGTCGGTCAGGGGCACGTAGGTCAGATCGCTCACGGCCGGCCCCCGCGCTCGCCCTCGGCCGGTCCGGACGGCCGGGGCGTAAACGCCGGCTCCAGATCCGCGATCGGGAGGGTCCTCAGCCGGTCCAGGTCGGCATACAAGGCCTCGAGGAGCGGCGCGAGGCGCTCCAGGTCGCTTCGGGAAATGGACATCCCGGCGAGGTGGGCGATCCGCTCGAGATCATCGACGGTGGCCATGCGGACGGGGCGCCGACCCTCTCCCGCTTAGACGCGCGCCCTGGCCTGACCCGTCTGGACCCGCTTCCAGAAGAGGAGCACGGCGAGCGAGACGATCACCGCCACGATGATCTCCGGGATGCCGTGGGTGAGGCCCACGGTCACGGCGACCTTCGCCGGCAGATAGTGGCGCACCACGCCAAGCCAGAGCACGAGCACGGTGTTGGTGGCGGTGCCAACAATCGCCGCGATGGCGATACCCCACCACTCTCCCGCCGGCCGAGCGGCGGCGTACGCCCAGGCGGCGACGATGCCGATAAAGATCCGCGGCACGATGGCCACGATCGGATCCTTGAACATGGGGGTCGTCGCCTGGGCGAAGCTGTAGATGCCGAAGATCATCCCGATCAGCCCCCCGACGACCGGACCCTCGAGAATCCCGCCGATGATGGCCGGCACATGCATGATGGTGGCGTTGATCCCGGTCGGCATGGGAATGAATCCGAGGCGGCTCGCTCCGAGGAAGATGGCAATGGCTCCAAGGACACCGGAGGTCACGATGCCGCGCGTCGACAACCCCTTCTGACGCACCTCCTCCATCTTCTCCCCCCTTCCCTCCCCGCCGCGGCCCCCACCCCACCGGGAGGAGGGCCGAGTATCCGCAGATTCCCTGCCAGGTTCGTTCCTCCCTGCAGCCGCCCCGCCCGACCGAGAGACCCGGCATCAGAAAGGAAATGGGGCGCGAAGCATCGCGATCAGGAAGGCGAGCGCCGCGAGAGGGGCGACCCAGTCCGCGGGTGTGGCCTGGAAGATCCTGTAGGCGGTCCGCCCCTCCCCGCCCATGTAGGCCCTGGCTTCCATGGCCACGATGAGCTCCTCCCCCCGTTTGAGGGCGAAGATGAACAGGGGCACCAGGACGGGGAGCAGCCTCCGGGTCGTCGCCACAAAGTTCCAGCGGGTGTGGCCAAGGCCCCCGCCCCGTGACGCCTGCGCTTTCAACAGCCGCTCGGCCTGAAGCGCGATCGTCGGGACGAAGCGAACGGCGATGGCGACGACGAGCGCCAGTTCGTGCGCCGGCACCCGCAGCCGCCGGAACAGCCCGAGCAGGCTTTCGATGCCGTGGGTCAGCTCGGTGATCCGGGTGGACAACGTGAAGACGCTCGTGACGATCAACAGCTCAACAAACCGAGCCGCGGAGATCAGGACCACGCGTCCCACGGCCGCCGTCACGACGACCCACCCCCACTGGAAAATCACGGGACTCGCCGGATCGAAGTTGCGGCCGAACAGGAGCAACTGGAGCACCGCCAGGATCACCAAGAACGGGATGGCGGGGATGAGACCGCGCAAGGCGTAGGACAGCGGAATCCGTCCCAGCCGGACGATCGCGGCGCACGCCCCGAGCAGGCAGACCAGCCGGTGCAGGTATGACCCGGTCGGGAGATACTGACCGATCGTGATATTGCGAAGGAGCTCGAACTCGCTCAAGGCGCCCCCTCGAGCAGCGCGGCCAGCGCCTGCTCGACCTCCTCAGGGGTGACCGCGTCCCCGGGGACATGGAATCCCCGTTCCCGCAATCGCTGGAGCACCTGGGTCGGCTCCGGCGGCGCGAGGCCCAACGCCGCCAGCCGGGGACCATCCCCAAAGATCTCGCGGGGGGTCCCCGACGCCGCAACCGTCCCGTCGTGAAGCACATAAAGACGGTCGCTGAGCCGGGCGATCTCATCCATGTCGTGGGACACCAGCACGAGGGTGAGGCCGTCGCGATCGCGGAACGCACGAATCCGGGCCTGAAGATCCTCTCGTGAGCCGGGATCCAGTCCCGAGGTGGGCTCATCCAGGACCAGCACACGGGGGCGCAGCGCGAGCACCCCGGCAAGCGCCGCCTTGCGAAGCTCGCCTCCGCTCAGCGAGAACGTGTACCGATCCTTGAACGCATCGAAGGGGAGCCCCCGGAGGCCGTAGGCGACATCGTCGCCGAGGACCCGCTCAAAGACCTGTTCCTCGGGATCCTGGAACACGACCCCCACGATCCGGCGGATGGCGGCCAGCCCCACCGATCGGCCGCCGAGCTCATGCCCGTCGATCACCACGCGTCCGCGCAGCGGCCGCATGAGCCCGTTGAAATACTGGATCAGGGTCGACTTGCCGGACCCCGTCTGGCCGATAATGCCGACGATCTCGCCGGTGCCGACGTGCAGGCTGATGCCACGGAGGGCGAGACGCTGGAATGGGGTCCCCGGCATATAGGTGTGCCACAGGTCCTCGACCACGATAACCGGGGACGGTGGCTGCGGCGGGGAGGTCTCCTGCGGGGTGGGTGGCTTCCCGGCCCTCACCCAGGCATCGGCGCGGACGCTTCCACCGCGCGCACCATCTCATCGACGGTGAGCAGACCCGCGGGGAACCGGGAGAAACGCCGGTGCAGCCGGCCCGCCAGATCGGCCACGGGGGGCAGGTCAAGGTCGGTCCGGCGGAGCGCGTCGGCGTCGGCGAACACCTCGCGCGGCGGCCCCGACAATAGCACCACCCCATCGCGCAGGACAATCACCCGATCCGCGAGCGCGGCCTCGCTCATCACGTGGGTGATGGAGACGACCGCCGTCCCGCTGCTCCGCATCGTGGCGACGACCCGCGCCACCTCGGCCCGGCCCCGGGGGTCCAGCATGGACGTGGCTTCATCGAGCACCACGCACTCCGGGTGCATCGCGAGCACGCCCGCGATGGCCACGAGCTGCTTCTGGCCGGCGGAGAGGAAGTGGGGCGGTCGATCGCGCGCCTCCCACATCCCCACGGTCTCCAGCGCCTCGCGCACCCGGGCGTGGAGCTCCCCGGATGGGACCGCGAGGTTCTCGGGCCCAAAGGCCACGTCGTCCTCGACGATCGTCGCGACCATCTGGCTCTCCGGGTGCTGAAACACCATCCCCACGGTTTGCCGGATCGCCCGCAGCGCTGCCGGCTCACGGGTATCTCTTCCCCGGACGAGGACGGTTCCCCGGTGCGGGCGCAACAACCCGTTGAGGTGCCGGGCCAGGGTGGATTTCCCGGAGCCATTCGGACCGATGATCGCGAGGTGCTCGCCCGGGAAGACGGCCAGCGACACCCCGCGGAGCACGCGCCCGTCAGGTCCACCACCCGAGCCTTCCCCGCGCCCGGCGGCGGCCGGACCGTACGAAAACT
>VBAO01000365.1 GCA_005883865.1 Candidatus Segetimicrobium genomatis | reverse complement strand
CCCGGACGGGTCGGGCGTGTACGTGGCCAACAACGGCGACAGCACGATGTCCGTGATCGGCACGGGGTCGAACTCCGTCGCCGTCACGGTGCCGGTTGGAGTTCGACCCGCGGGCGTAGTGGTGATACCGGACGGATCGCTTGTGTACGCGGCCAACAACGGCGACCACACCGTGTCCGTGATCGACACGGGATCGAACTCGGTTGTCGCCGCGGTCTCGGTGGGGCAAGGCCCCTGGGGCGTAGCCGTGACCCCAGACGGGTCGAGCGTGTACGTGGCCAACAACGGCGACAACACCGTGTCCGTGATCGACAGGGCGTCGAGTTCGGTCACGGCCACGGTCCCGGTGGAGAGGCGTCCCGAAGCCTTTGGCAATTTCATCGCATTGGTCCCGTGAGGGGTCGATCCGGTTGATCACGCGCGGATCGCGGGGAATAGGTTCGATAACAGGAGGAGGGGAACGCGGATGACAGGACTACGGCCGGCGCTGTGGCTGGCGGGCGTTGTGGTTCTTACGGGAACGGCCGGGGCCAGCGCGGCACCGTTTGCGTACATTCCAAACGATCTGAGCAATGACGTGTCCGTCCTCGACATCGCCACGAACACCGTGGTGGCCACGGTGCCGGCGGTGGGGCTGCTCCCCCAAGGCGTGGCGGTGAGCCCGGACGGGTCGCACGCGTATGTGACGAGCGAGCATAGCAACACCGTGTCGGTGATCGCTTGGGTGACGAACGCGGCCGGGGCCAGTGTGCCGACGGTGGTCGCCACGGTCCCGGTGGGGGATGGGCCCATCGGTGTGGCGGTGACCCCGGACGGGGCACGCGTGTACGTGGCGAACATCAACAGCAGCACCGTGTCGGTGATCGACACGGCGACGAATGCGGTGGTGGCCACCATCACGGAAGGGCCCAACCCGCTCGGCGTGGCGGTGAGCCCGGACGGGAAGCGCGTGTACGTGGCGAACTGGCAGGCCAACGTCGTGGGAAACGGCACCGTGGGCGTGATCGACACGGCGACGAACACGGTGGTCACCCAGGCGCTGACGGCGGGGCTTAACCCCACCGGTGTGGCGGTGACCCCGGACGGATCGCACGTGTACGTGACAAACTGGTCGACCGACACCGTGGGCGTGATCGAAACGGCATCGAACTCGTTGGTGGATGTGGTGCTCGTGGGGTCCAAACCCGAAGGCGTGGCGGTGACCCCGGACGGGAAGAGCGTGTACGTGGTGAACACCGGCGACAACACCGTGTCGGTGATCGGCACGTCGACGAACCTGGTGGTTGCCACGGTGCCGGTCGCGCTCGCCGCCCAAACCGCGGCGGTGGGGATCTACCCCCAAGGCCTGGCGATCACCCACGACGGGAAGAGCGTGTACGTGGCGAACACCACCGCCAATACCATGTCGGTGATCGCCACGGCGACGAACACGGTGGTCGGCACGGTCCCCGTCGGGAATGGCCCCGTGGCCTTCGGCAACTTCATCGGGCCGTGACCTCCTGATCCTGGGGCTCGATTTCTTCCGGTTGGGCCTCGGCTAATCCGGTCTCCCCGGATCCCTGGATCCGTCGGGCGGTCGTGAGAAACCCGGTGTGGGCGACCATCCGGTGCGCCGGGCGCACGCTCTGGCCCTCGATGTTCCAGGGCCGCAGCAAGATCTCGACCGTCTCGATGAGCGCGAACGCCGCCGTGCGCCGTAGCGCCTCGGTCGTCTCGGCGACCTGGGGGACGGTGGGGACGTAGGAGAGCCAGATCCCCCCGGGGGCGAGCGCGCGGGCGGCGTGCGGCGCCGCGCGCCAGGGCTCGGCGAGGTCGAGGATGATCCGGTCGAGGGGCAGGTCCTCGGGCAGGATCCCCGCATAGACGTCCTGCCGTCGCAGCACCAGCGTGTCGGCGGCGCCGAGGAAGCGGCGGATGTTTTGCTCGGCGATCCGGGCGAACTCCTCGCGGACATCGTAGCTCACCACCCGGCCGCCCGACCCTACGGCCCGGAGCAGCGCCATCGTCAGGGCGCCAGACCCGGTCCCTGCCTCGAGCACCCGTGCTCCCGGAAAGACGTCGGCGCCGATGAGGATCGCCCCCAGGTCCTTGGGGTAAACGACCTGAGCGCCGCGGGGCATCTCGAGCACAAACTCGGCCAGCGTGGGGCGGACGACCAGGAGGCGCTCCCCGCGGGAGGATAGTACGGTACCGCCCTCCTCCTGCCCCAGGAGCGCATCGTGCGGAACCTTCCCCCCTCTGAGGTCGCTCACTCCCCCGGGCCGCAGCTGGATCATGTAGCGGCGCCGCCGGCGGTCGATCAGGAGCACCGGCTCGCCTGGCCCGAGGGGCCGAGATGACACGAGGGGCCGCGCCCTACCCCGCTGGCGCCAGGGGGCGGTCGGGAAGGGGGACGTCTTGAGCCGGCTGGACGGGCGCCGGCGCCGCCTGCCGCCGGACGCGCATCCGCTCCGCCGCGCGCTCGGTCATCCGGCAGAACGCGCATACCTCGGTGGTCGTCGGTTGCTCGCAGTACAGGCAGGCCCGCAGCGCCGGGTCGCCCGGCGCACTCACCAGCGGGCGCCCCCGCTCGAGAAACCCCCAGTAGAGGCTTTGCTTGGTGCCGGGGACCGCCTGCTCGAGGAGGTTGAGCGCCTCCTTGTAGAGGAGGCTTTTGGCCCCCAGGCTGTTGGGGCACTCCTCCACGATGTAGTCGATGCCGCGGATGATCGCGTACGCCGCCGTCTCGCGCTCGGCGATCCGGTAGAAGGGCTTTACCTTCTTCACGAGGTGCGGGTGGGTGCTCGGGAGGACCGGCGCCTGCCTGGCCAGGTACTCGGTCTGCCAGTGCAGGAGGTTGCCGAGCAGGACGGCCGCCTCATCATCCAGGTTGTGCCCGGTGGCGACCACCGAGAAACCCCCATCCAGCGCGACTTTGTTGAAGAGGTAGCGCTTGCTCAGGCCGCACGCCGAGCAGCTGGCCCGCCGCGTGGCGCGGGCGAACTCCTCCACGTTCATCCCGTATTCCTGGGGGATGTCCGCGATGAGCAACTCGGCCCCCTGCCCCGCGGCGTACGCTTCCGCCTTGCGCTGGGACTCCTGCGAGTACTCCCCGATGCCGAGGTTGA
>VBAO01000364.1 GCA_005883865.1 Candidatus Segetimicrobium genomatis | reverse complement strand
TCGCGCACACGGTGCAGCGTGATGGGATCGCCGAGGGTCCCCTTGTTCCGGTTTTGGCTCCGGACGAGCTCCTTGATCCCCCCCTCGTGCTTGAACTCCTGCCGCTCCCCGGTCCGCTCGTCGAGCAACGTGAGCAGCAGCCCCGCGTTCAGGTAGGCGAGCTCGTCGAGGCGCTCCGCGATGATCTTGGCGTCGTACTCGCGCTCGACGAAGATCTCCTGGTCGGGCATAAAGACCACCGTGGTCCCGGTCCGGTCGGTTTTGCCGACGACGCGGAGGTCGGAAGCGGTGTGACCCCGTTCGAACCGCTGCGTGTACCGCTTCCCGTCCCTGTGGACCTCGACCTCCAGCCACTGGGAGAGCGCGTTCACGACGGACACGCCGACGCCGTGCAACCCGCCCGTGATCTTGTAGCCCCCGCCGCCAAACTTCCCGCCGGCGTGGAGCATGGTCATCACGACTTCGACGCCGGGCTTCCCAACTTTCGGCACGACATCGACGGGAATCCCGCGGCCGTCGTCCGCGACCGTGACGCTGTTGTCCTTGTGGATGGTGACGTCGATCCGATGGCTGTAGCCGGCGAGCGCCTCATCGACGCTGTTGTCCACGACTTCAAAAGCCAGGTGGTGTAGGCCGCGGCTGCCGGTGCTGCCGACATACATCCCGGGCCGCTTCCGGACGCCCTCGAGCCCTTCGAGAACCTGGATTTGCTGCGCGTCGTAGGGGGTGTCGTTCATGCGGCAATCTATCCTCCGATGCAGGCTCCGGCCATTATAGTAGAAGGCGTACCCATGTTCGAGGGCATCGCTGGCGCCTCGCCCTGAAAAATCCCTACAATATACATTACCAAAATTTTCGGGTTCCGTCTACCCCTCATTCAGGCCCCACTGGACGTGCGTCACCCGCCTTTGGAGCGTGAGCGAGGAGATGGCCGAGGTGTAGACCCCGGTAGCCGTCACCACCACGGCTTTGCAGTCGGCCTGGGGAACCTCGGACCTGATCCGCCCGAGGCTACGCGCCGATTCGATGAACCGCCGGTTGTCGTCGTTGTCTTGGAGGAGCCGCGAGTCGAAGATGCCGACGATCTCTTGAATCGGCACCACGACGCCCCCGCCCAGGTGGAGATACACGGCTACTCTTCCCCCGCGGGAGACCCCCCCGGCGGGCACAGAACGATCTCGATCGCATCGATCGCCGGCCCGCCGGCCTTTCGATTGAGCGCCCCGACCAGCGCGGCCCGGCGCAGCCCGAGCTCATAGGACAGCGCGGGCAGGTCCGTGGTCACCACTAGGACACTTCCGCGGAGACCGGCTATCCAGGTGTGGCGGGCATGCGACGCCCCCACCACCTCCGGCCACGCCTCGAGCACGGCCGCCTGCTTCGCCCGCCGCGGCCCCACCACCGAGGCGAGCGCCTCGGCCAGGAGATCCCTAACTCGAAACACGCGCGTCCTCGGCCACCGTCCCGGCCCGCACGCGCAACACCCGCATCGGGACCTCCAAGGACGCGGGGAGCTCGGGATGGGTCAGCAGCACCTGGGGGCCGTCGACCTCATGAAACAGGAAGGCCTGCCGCGAGGCGTCCAGGTGCGCCAGGACATCGTCGAGCAGCACGACGGGCCACTCGCCCAGATCCTCGCGAAGCAGATCCACCTCGGCCAGCCGCAGACTCAACGCCGCGGTATGATGCTGTCCCCGAGAGCCAAACGTCCGCACATCGACCCCGTTGATGGTCAGCCGGAGATCGTCCCGGTGCGGGCCGACCAATGTGGTAGCGCGGCGGATCTCCTCGGCGCGGCGCGCCTCCAGCGCACGCCGCATCCCCACCCGCTCGTCCCCGTCCCCGACCGCGCAGGCGTACGAGACCTCCAGCCGCTCATCTCCGCCCCCCAGCCGGGCGTGCCGGGCGACTGCCCGCACGCCGAGCCGCTCGACAAACCCGCGCCGCCGCTCGATCAACACCGCCCCCAGCTCGACTAGTTGGTCGTCCCAGGGGGCGAGCGTCGCTGTGCCGGCCGCCGCCCGAAGAAGTTCGTTACGCTGGCGAAGGACACGGAGGTAGCGCGTCAGCGCGAAAAAATAGGAGGGACTGGCCTGGCTCAGCGCGGCATCCAGCGTCCGCCGCCGGTGCATCGGGGCCCCGCGGATCACCTCATCATCCAGCGGTCCGGCCATCACCACCACACACCGGCCGAGCAACCGCCCGCGGTTTGCCGGCACCCCGTTGACCTTGATCCGCCGTTCCCCGGTCGTGCGGTCGAATGCGATCTCAAGCGCCTGGGACCTCGCCCCCTGGACGCCGGCGCGGACATAGGCCCGGTCCTGGCCGAACCGAATCAACTCGACTTCCGCGCCGGCCCGCGGACTCCGCCCGAGCGCCGCCGTATAGATCGCCTCGACCAAGTTGCTCTTTCCCTGCGCGTTCGCCCCGACGATGAGCGTCGCCCCAGGACCAAACTCCAGATCCGCAACCTGGTAGCTTCGAAAGTCCCGGAGCCTGAGTTCAGCGACCCACAACCCGGTACTCCCGCCCGGCGACCGCGATGCGGTCCCCGGGCCCGAGCCGCCGGCCCCGGCGGCGTTCAACGATCCCGTTGACTTGGACCTGGCCGTTCCGAATCCATATCTTCGCCTGGCCCCCGGTGGCCGTGATCCCCGCCCATTT
>VBAO01000312.1 GCA_005883865.1 Candidatus Segetimicrobium genomatis | reverse complement strand
CCCGAGCATCGCGGTGCCGAAGGGGCCTGCCATGAACCGGGTCAAGTCGAGGACCCGGATCCCTTCCAGCGCTGGGGCGCCCGCCGGGGACGCGCCGGCGGGCTGGGGACGGGGATTCGGGCTTCCCGAGCCGGATGGAGGATCGCCGGGGGTCCCGCCGAGCCGGCGGAGATCGGCGAACCGGGCCCGCGCCACCTCGATGGCCGGGGCGATGTCCGATTCCCGCACGGGCTTCATCAGATATGCGAGCACTCCGGCCTGGGCGGCTTCCTCCACCAGGCCCCGCTGATGGTACGCGGTCAGCACGATGATCGGCGCCGGGTGCGCCGCCATGATCCTGCGGGTCGCCTCCAACCCGTCCATGCCGGGCATCTTGATGTCCATGATCACGACATCCGGATCCAGCGCGGTGACTTTCTCGATGGCCTCCTGGCCATCGGCGGCCTCCCCGACGACGTCGTACCCGAGGTCCTGAAGCATCACCCGCATCCCCATGCGGATGAGCGCTTCGTCGTCCACGAGCAGCACGCGTCCGCCACCATACTCGGCCATATGATCCCCCCAGGCGAAGGCCATGCTACCACGACCCCTCGAGGGCATTCAAGGGCTACATCCGGTTGACAGAGGGGGGCTGGATCTGTGGCTCATGTCAGCAGCGACTCCATGTCCGCTCTCATCTTCTTGCCCAAGCCAGGAGTCGCGCGGCCCTGCCCGGAACAAGACGGGCGTGGCACACGCTGCGGCTGAGGCCCCCAGGCTCGATGCGGGGCGCTCTCGACGAACCGGGACCGGCCGCTTCCGCCGGCAGCGGGAAGTGTTCCTCGCCTATCTGCTGCTCGCGCCCGCCGTGGCGCTGGTCCTGGGGCTGCAAGCATTTCCGCTGGCGTGGCAGGTCCGGCTCAGCCTGACCAACTTCTCGCCCATGGCGCGGGCCGGTGCGGCCTTCGTCGGCTTCCGCAACTACCTTGAGTTCCTGAGCGATCCGGGGTTCTGGCTGGCCGCCGCCAACACGGCCGGATACATCAGCATCACCGGCGTGCTCAAGCTGGCCGTGGGCATCGCCATCGCGCTCATCCTCTGCCGGCCGTTCCCGGGCCGGCCGCTAGTGTACCTCGCTGCGTTCCTCCCTTGGGCCTACCCCGCCGGCGTGGGGATCATCGCCTGGTACTGGTACATGACCCCACCGCTGCATACCTCGTATGGGCCCGTGATGATCGCGCTCCGCCTGTTTTTCGACGCCCACGTGGGAGACGGAGCCTGGGGGTTCATCAGCCTGATCCTGTTCAACATCTGGCGCGGGGGATCGTTTACCGCGATCTTCCTGCTCGCCGCCCTCAACGGGATCCCCCAGGAGCTCTTCGACTACGCCGTCCTCGAGGTGCGCAACGGATGGCGGAACTTTTGGATGGTCATCGTCCCGCTCCTGCGCCCCTTTATGGCGTTGGCCGCGTTCCCTTCGCTCACGAGCGCCGTTGGGGACCTGGGTAACGTCTGGGCCATGACAGGCGGTCGGGTGGTGTACCCGATCATCTGGACCCAGGCGATCCACCTCGCGCTGATCGGGGGCCAGTGGGGCAAGGCGTTTGCGCTCGCCCTGCTCCCGCTGCCGGTCCTCCTCGCGATCCTCGCGGTCTGCTTCAGGCTCGTGGAGCCGCTGGAGGAAGCCCCCGCATGACCGACGGAAGAACCCGCACCACGTTCATGCAGTGGACGCTCATCCTCCTCCTCGCCGTCTACAGCCTCTTCCCTGTCTACATGATGACTGTCCTCTCGCTCAAGACCGCCCAGGAGGATGTCGCCGGCAATCCGTTCTTCGTCCGCCACCCGAACTTCGAATGGTACCTGAACCTCTTCGAGCCATCGGAGTGGGTCCGAGGCGAGTTGACCGTCCCCATTGTGCCCTACCTGGTCTGGGTCAAGAACACCGCGATCGCGTTCACGGGGTCGCTGGCGCTCACGCTCCTCGCGAGCCTCATGGCAGCGTACGCCATCGGCCGGCTGCACCCGCCGGGGTGGCGGTGGTGGCGCCGGGCCCTCTTCGCCAGCTACCTGATCCCCCAGACCCTGATCTTCCTCCCGATGTATCTGGTCGTCCTGCGGTTGCACATCGACGACAGCCTCTTGGCACTCATCCTCATCTACCCCATGCTGACGGTCCCGTTTTGCGTCTGGCTGCTCTCCGCGTACTTTCAGCGGCTCTCGCCCGAGATCGAGGAATCCGCGTACATCGAGGGAGCCAACCGGTGGACCGCGTTCGTGAGAATCATCCTCCCGATGTCCTGGCCGGTGATCGTGGCCGCCGGGATCTTCACCCTGGGCATCATGAGCAGCGACACCATGTTCGCGTCCGTCTTCTTGCCGAATCAGTTCCATCAAACCCTGGCGGCCGGCCTCTCGACGATGGACGTGGGCCTGGAAGACCTCACCGTGATCGCCGGCGTGAACATGGCGGCGCTGACGATTGTGCCGATTCATGGGATCTTTGCCGGGGCGTTCGTCCGCGGCCTGACCGCGGCGATGGTCGAAGGGGCGTAGCCCTGCGCCCGCTGGGGTGCCGGGGCTAGCCGGTGAGCCGGCGCACCAACCCCACGAGCATCTGCGAGGTGAGCCCCAGCATCGGCGCGGGGATCCCCTCCTCCCTGGCGAGATCCAACGCCAGCCCCGTGTCTTTCACGAGGATATCGAGGGACGTTCCCGGCGTGTAGCGCTCGATCCAGCCCGAGGCCGTCGGCCAGTTCTCCACGACCCAACTCGTCCCGGTGCAGGTGCGGAGGACATCCCAGGCCGTCGCGACCGGGACGCCCGCGGGCTCCACGATGGCTGCCACCTCGT
>VBAO01000311.1 GCA_005883865.1 Candidatus Segetimicrobium genomatis | reverse complement strand
GCCTGGGGCATCTGGGTCAGGCGGTGCGGCGGGCCCTGGAACAAACGCGCCTGCGCGCTGTGGAGCAGGAGGCGCTGGGCGCGCAGCAGCGGAGTGAAGACCGGTTTCGTGCGTTGATCGAGCACAGCGCCGACGTCATCGTGCTGCTCGATCCTATCGGAACGGTTCGGTACGCGTCCCCGTCCGTGACGCGGTTGCTCGGCCATCTTCCGGAACAGTTGGTCGAGCGCCCGCTCTTCGATCTGATTCATCCCGACGATCTCAAGCCGGTACGGTCGGCCATTGTGCGGGTCCTGGGGCGAGGGCGCGCGGGGCTCTTGATCGAGGCCCGCCTCCGTCATAGCGACGGCACCTGGCGGTGGTGCGAGGGAGTGCCGACCAATCTGCTGGCGACCCCGGACGTACGAGCCATCCTGGTCACCTTCCGTGACGTCACGGAGCGCCGGGAGGCGGACGCGGCGCGAGCCGGGCTCGCCGCCATTGTGGAGTCCTCGGGGGACGCGATCGTGAGCACCGCCCCGGACGGCACGATTCTCACATGGAATGCCGGGGCCGAGCGCGCGTACGGCTACACGGCGTCCGAGGTCACAGGGCAACCGATCTCGCTCCTTGTGCCCCCGGCCCGGGCGGACGAGGTGTTGAACATCCTCGAGCGGGTCGGGAAGGGCGAACATCTCTGGCACTTCCAGATGACGTGGACGCGAAAGGACGGCACCCCACGAGATGTCTCGCTGACCTTGTCGCCCCTGCGGGATGCGACGGGGCGGGTTTCGGGCATCTCCGCCATCGCCCGCGACATCACGACCCTGCGGCGGGCCGAGGAGCTGCTGCGGCTTCGCGCCCGCCAGCAGGAGGTGGCGGCCTACCTGGGCCGCTCGGCGCTGGCCGGGGTCGATTTCGACGTGTTGAGCGCGGAGGCGGTGTCACTCGCCGCCCGGGCCCTCGGCGTGGACCACTGCATGGTGCTGCAGGTCCATGGCCCGGAGCGCATGGTGAGCGTGCAGACGGGCGCGCGGTCGCCGGAGGCGGCCGCCAGCTGGATGATATCGATGAGCGAAGCCGACTTCGAGGGGTGCATGCAACTCTACGATGGCCCGGTCACGATCGAGGATGTCCGAGGAAACGGACACATCGAGATGCCGCTGCTGACTCAACTGGGCGTCCAGAGCGGCATGAGCGTGCCCATCCACGATGCGCGCCGAACCTACGGCATCTTTGGGGCCTACAGCGTTCAGCCGAGGCTCTACACGCGGAACGACCTGGCGTTTCTCCAGGCTGTGGCGACCGTCCTCGCGGCGTGCTGGGGCCGCCGTGACGCCTTCACCGTTCGCACGGACCTCGAAGAGATCACACTGCCCAACGGCGCGGAGGCGCTTCCCGATTCCGGGTCCGGCGCATCTCAGTGGCGATTGCCGCCGGCCGCTCGCCCCGCGCGTTCGGCCATTCGACCCGGGCCTGTAAGTTCCCAATAAGAAGGTGGGTGAACGTCTAGAACTTTGGCGCAAGGGGCACCATCAGTGCTCGATGGGAGCGCGCGGGCATCGAACAGCTTTTGCGGTCCAGCTGGCCATCCCCCCTGACGTCATCCTGGCCGACCGCGCGCTCCCACGATACCAAGGACTGCCGGCGGGACCGAGATGACTGAGCGGGAAAAGAACGAGGCATTCAAGGAGGGCTATTGGACCGGGCGGCTCGACGGCCTCCTGAACCGCTATTCCGGGTACGCAGCGATGTGGGTGCGCGTGAGGAGCCCGGACACGTACCCGTACCATTACAGTCACGGCTACGTTATCGGCACCCGTGATGCGCAGCTGGAGGGGGCCGGGCGGGCCATTTCGCCGGCGGCCCTGGCCTCCCTGGGGACGCCCGATCGCGGGCAAAGCGGGCCGGGCTCCCGGAAGCACCGCCCAGCGAGCCGGTGAGCGACCGTAGGGTCTATCCGGCGCCCAGACCCCGCATTGTGCCCGACCGCCCGTGCAACGAAGATTAGACCGTAGACGAAGCTAGTTCGCTCCAGGCTTCCGCGCACGGACGAACGCGCTCATGAACTTATCGCGCACCAACGGCGCGACCACGTCCACATCGATCCCGCGGCCGGAGAGGAACTCCCGCGCATCCTTGACGTCGTAGATCCGAGTCGGCTCGACCCCGATCGCTTCAAAGCCCGCCTTTGCCAGTTTCGAGACGTAGTCTGACTCTTCCAGCGCCCCCGCGACGCAGCCCACCCAGAGCTCCACGCTGCGCCGGATCTCCGGGGGCACCTCGCCGCGCACCACGACGTCCGAAACGGCGAACCGGCCGCCCGGCTTGAGCACGCGGAAGGCCTCGGCAAATACGCGATCCTTGTCTGCGGACAGGTTGATCACGCAGTTGGAGATGATGACGTCTACGGAGTTGTCGGGCAGCGGGATGTGCTCAATCTCGCCCTTCAGGAACTCGACGTTCGCAACTCCCGCTTTGCGCTGATTCGCCCGCGCCAGCGCCAGCATCTCATCCGTCATGTCGAGGCCGTACGCCTTCCCCGTGGAGCCCACGCGCTTCGCCGAGAGCAGAACGTCGATCCCCCCACCCGAGCCAAGGTCCAGCACCGTCTCGCCGGGATTCAGCGCTGCCAGCGCCGTCGGGTTGCCGCAACCCAGGGAAGCCTGGACGGCCTCCGGGGGCAGGCCCGCGACCTCCTGGGCTTCATAGAGGTTCGAGGTGATGGGATCACCGGATCCCTCGGCGGGGGCGGGGCCGCAGCACGCGCTGCTGCAACACCCCTCCTCCCCAGCCTGCACGCGACGCGCCGCGCCTGCGTATTTCTCCCGCACGACATCCTTCAGGTCCATGGCGGCCGCCTCCCGGTTCCGTCTATCGGTCCTTCCGAACCTGCGTGCCCATCCAGGCGATTTCCTTGGGGTTCAGTGCCCGGCTTCGGGTGCAACACTCGGCATAGAGGAACCCTAAGAGCTCACGGAGCGTCTCAGTGTCCGCCGCATACCACAGATAGGTGCCCTCCCGGCGGACCGTCACCAATCCTTCGTTCTTCAATTTTTCCAGGTGATGGGAGAGGGTGGAGTGGGGAATCTCCAGCTCAGACTGGATGTTTCCGACCACCATCCCCTCGGGATGCGCCGACAGCAACAGCCGGACGATCCTCAAACGAGGCTCTGTGCCCAGCGCCGAGAACATGTCGGCGTAGCGCGCCACGTCGTCGACGACCCGCCTGTTCTTCGCTTCGCCGATTGTCACCACGGCTGGTTTCGTCATAGTTTGATTATATTAGAAATACGGATAAAGTCAATGGTGAACCGTG
>VBAO01000310.1 GCA_005883865.1 Candidatus Segetimicrobium genomatis | reverse complement strand
GCGGGTGGCGCGCGATCGGGGCGTGGACCTCATCGTGCTGGGGATCTCCCCCGGGGAGCGCCTCTCCGAGGGGTCCGCGGCCAGGACCGCGGAGTCCCTCCTCCGGCACGCTCCGTGCGAGGTGATCATCGACCGGCTCGCGGAGACCAGCATCGGGGCCGACGCGTCGGAGGTCCCGGCCGGCGCGGCCGGGGCCGGCCTGCCGCGGAAGGAGGCGCCCAGGCGCCCGGTGTAAGGGGAGGGCGGGGCGTACCGCGGATCTTCGGGAGAAGGAGGCCTGGCGTAATGCACGTCGTGATTCTCGGCTGCGGGCGCGTGGGGGCCACCCTGGCGCTGATGCTGGAGGCCAACGACCACTCGGTCGCGATCGTCGATCGGGACCGGGAGGCGTTCCGGCGTCTGGGACGGAACTTCAAAGGCGAGACGGTGCTCGGCATCGGCATCGACGAGGACGTGCTCCGCAAGGCCGGGATCGAGCGGGCCGGCGGGTTCGCCGCGACGACCAGCGGGGACAACTCCAACATCATGTCCGCCCAGATCGCCAAGGTGAAGTACAAGGTCCCCCGGGTGATCGCGCGGATCTACGACCCGCTGCGGGCCGAGGCGTACAAGGAGCTGGGGATCGACACCATCAGCCCCACGCTGCTCGGCGCGGGCATGTGCCAGGACTTCATCCTTGGACGGTCCTATCGGTCCATCGGGGAGTACCAGGCGCTTCCCGAGTTCCTGGCCCACGCGTAGCCACGAAGGGGGCGAGTCGGCGTGTACGTGATCGTGGTCGGAGGCGGGAAGGTTGGATACTACCTGACCAAGGCGCTGCTCGGCGCCGGCCAGGAGGTCACGCTGATCGAGAAGCTCCACCGGCGGTTCGACCTGCTGCAGGAGGAGTTCGGGGACGCGGCGTTCTTCGGGGACGGGTGCGAGGTTCGGACGCTCGAGCAGGCCGGGGCGGCGCGCGCCGACCTCGTGGCCGCCGTCACCGGCGACGATGAGGACAACCTCGTGATCTGCCAGATGGCCAAGCGAAAGTTCAACGTGAAGCGGGTCATCGCGCGGATCAACAACCCGAAGAACGAAGTCACGTTCCAGATGCTCGGAATCGACGAGACGGTCAGCTCGACCAAGCTGATCTACAGCCTCATCGAGCAGGAGGTCGAGGTGGCCGACGTCATCCCGCTGATGGCCCTTCGAAAGGGGCACCTGGAGCTCGTGGAGGTGGCCCTGACCGCGGGCTCTCCGGTCGTCAACCGCAAGGTCCGGGATCTCAAATTGCCCCAGAGTTGCACCCTCGCGATCCTGGTCCGGGGCGACAACTCCGAGGTCATCCACGGCGAGACCGCGCTCCGGGCCGGGGACATCATCGTGGCCATTACGCCCTCGGCCCAGGTCCAGCAGTTTCGCGAGGTCCTGTTGGGCAAGGCCGTCCCCACGTCCTGAGCCTCCTCGACCCCCCGCCCCCCGCCTGCCCCCCCGGGGAACTTTTTGCCAGCCGGCGGCGCTTGGGAAGGCGAGAAACGGACTGGGGGGCCCGGCCGTGGCGGAAGCCGTCTCGATCGCGGGAGGTCTGGCAGGCATGATGGGGGCGACGCCCGACGCCGCCTCTGCCGGAACGGCTCATCGGCTGGCCGCCTTCGAGGAACTCGTGCTGCGCCATCAGACCCGGATCTATCGGGTCGCCTACCGGCTGACCGGCAACCACGATGACGCCGAAGACCTCGCCCAGGAAGCGATCATCGAGGCGTTCCGCGCGTTTGACCGGTACCAGCCGGGGACCTATTTCGACCGATGGTTGTCTCGCATCATGAGCCGGACGTTCATCGACATCGTGCGGCGGCGGAACCGCCGGCCGGTCGTCTCGCTGGATGCGCCGGTGGGACCGGGGGGGGACCCCTGGTCACCCTGTTGGGAGACAGCAGTCAGGACCCGCAGCAGATGACCGAGACGATGGACCTGGACGGAGCCATCCAAGCGGCCCTGGACGGGCTTCCGGAAGAGTTCCGCACGGCGGTCGTTCTTGTCGACATCGAGGGGCTGTCGTATGATGAGGTGGCCAGCGCCCTGCGGTGCCCGGTCGGGACGGTGCGGTCACGACTGCATCGGGCCCGCCAGATACTCCGCGCGGCGCTCGGGCCGCGCCTGGGGGCAAGGAGGGAGGACCGATGAGCCGGCACGTTTCCGACCAGCTCTCGGCGTACATTGACGGCGCCCTCGGCGTCCGGGACGTTGAGCGCGTCAAGGCCCATCTGGATACCTGCCCGACGTGCCTCCAGGAGTACCGGGGAGTGCAGGAGGTCCAGCGCCTCCTTCGGGCGTTGCCCGATCCGGCCCCGCGCGCGGGGTTCGCGGACCGGATGCACTGGCGGCTGCAGCAGGAGGCCGCGCGCCATCCTCGCCCGAGCCTCGCGACCGGCGCCCTGGGCGTGTTTGCGGCGAGGCCGCTCCGGCTGACGCTCGCGGCGAGCGCGCTCGTGCTGATCCTGGGGGTGCCCTGGGCGTGGATGACCGGGCAGTTTGGGCCGCGTCAGGCGCCGCTCGACACCGATGCGTATCTGCGCCATTATCTTGCCCTCTCCGCCGACCGGCCGTTGCTGGATGAAGCGACCACGACGTTCATCTCCTCTGATCTGGGCGTCCCAGAACAAACCCGGTAGCATGGCTTCTCAGGTTCTCCGCGGGGCGGCCGCCCTGGCGGTTTTTGCACTGGGGACGAGTGTCCTGGGGGCCCCGGGGTGGTCCCAGCCCGGGGGCGCCGACACCGCGCTGGGGTGGCTCCGGTCCGGGACCCTGGCCCCGCGACAGGTCAGCTACGAGGGCACCAAATCGATCACCGTCTGGGGCGGACAGGTCCGCGCCTCGCAGGTGCGGGTCTATCACACCGCTCC
>VBAO01000309.1 GCA_005883865.1 Candidatus Segetimicrobium genomatis | reverse complement strand
TGGGCCGTACGGGGAGTCGTTCCTGATTCAGAGCGTCAATGCGGGGACGGGTACGATAACGGTGAGTCCGACGAAGCTGCTGCTTCATAATTATCCGGCCGTGTCGGGGGGCCCCTACAAGAGCGCGCTCCGCGGAATGGATCAGCGCGTCTTTGCGATCAGCTCGGCCTGCGCCGGTTGCAACGGCGTCCCGTCGCTAACGCTCACGCCGATCGGGGGACAGGCGCAGCCGCTCGTGAAGGGGATCGATTCGATGCTCATCACGTACGTGCTGAACCGGGTCTACGCGCTCGCCACGTGCGACGGACAGACCGGCGGAACGTCGAGCCTGTGCGTCGTGATCCTACCGACCACGGGGAAGTCGATCGCCGGCGACTGGCAGCTGGTGCGCGCGATCATCTTCACGCTCGACGCCCGCTCGACGTTCCTGGTGCGGGCCAGCGGCGGCGCCTGCGGGTACTCCGACGGATACTTCCACCTGTGCGGGGCGTTCGAGATCTCGCCGCGGAACTTCATGTTTCATCAGTCCACCCGGGTGCCGTGGACTCCGTACTAGGAGGATGCGCATGAGACACTCGTCCAGGCGGGAGGCCGGGGGGGCGATGCTCCGCGTTCTGCTGGGGATCCTCGTGGTCGTCTCGATCGGCGCGCTCATCATCATGGCGAACGACCGGAACAGCGATCTCCGGTTCGCGTACCAGCGGGGCATCGTGGGGTTCCACTCGGCGGAGGCCGGGATCCACGTCGGCGCGGTCGGGGTCCAAAACGCGATGCAGAACTTCGCCCTGCCGACCAACTGCAGCGCGGCCGGCACGTCGTTCGCCATCAACGGCCGCACCGTGACCTACGTGTTGAGCGTCCCGACCGGGGCTCCGTGGAACGGGGTGGCGGGCTCCTGCGCCGAAACGCCGCTCACCATCACGGAAGCCCAGGGGACCACGTTTGCCGGGCTCAACGCGCAGCTGTACACATACAACCTGACGTCGTCGGCCGCGAACGCGCTGGGGTTTACGGAGGCCACCGTCAACGCCCAGTTCCAGTCGCACCTGATCCCGATGTTCCAGTTTGCCTCCTTCTACAACGGCGATCTCGAGCTCGTGCCCTCGCCGAACATGGTGATCAACGGCCGGCTGCATACCAACGGCGACCTGTACCTCAACTCCGATGATTGCGGAGCCGCAACGAGCAGGGGCTTGAACATCCTGGGGCAGATCACGGTCGTCGGGAGCGGCCTGCCGGGCACCGCGGCGCTCAGCCGCGGCAGCAAAGACGACCTGACGCACAACAGCGGCAATGTCTACATCTCGCTGGACGGGACGAGCGCGAGCTCGAGCATGCAGGTGCTGGGGACCAACGCGCAGGGCAGCACGAACTGCGCGCAGACCAGCACGCGCCAGATCGGGGCGAGCGAGATGAACTCGTTCAACACGCTGGGCCCTCGGATCGTGACGGGGATCAAGAACATCTCGGTGCCCTCCCCGAAGAATATGTGCGTCCCGTGGATCTCGACCTGCCCCGCGGCGGGGGGCTCGTACTGGGTGAACGCGAACCTCCGGATCGCGCTCGACACGACGACGACGGGGCCGCTCACCGGGACCTGCACGGGGGTGGGGGCGGTCTCCCCGTGCCTGTATCCGATCGAAGTGCTCAACGCCGACGGGACCGTGAACGCGGGCCAGACGACCCTGCTCAAGACCTTCATCAGGACCAATCCGGGCGCGATCACGTACAGCGACGTGCCGGCCAGCAGCAGTAACTGGGACTGCCTCAACAAGTCCGACTGCGAGGCCAAGGCGTACAATGACGGATCGAAGTATGCGACGCAGTTCCCCCAGAGCGGGCAAAACGGCTGCACGGTGAACCGCAACCCTCGAGACATGATCACATTGGCGCCGGCCAATTTCTGCAACGACTACCGGTACGGCGGGTTCTACAGCTGGCGTGAAGAGAAACCGATCCTGATGCTGAACATCGATTGGATGGCGCTCGAGGAGTACAACTATCTCAACGGCTACCCGTTCTTCAACCCCAACACGACGACGAACGGCGGGCTGGTGGTCTTCCTCACGGTGAAGGACACGACGGGGACGGAGGGGTTGAAGGCGGACAACTACGGGGTGCGGATCTTCGATGCGGGGCGGGCGCGGCGAAACCTGACGGATCCCGGCGTGACGTTCGCGACCGATCAGGCGATGTACGTGACGGGGAACTTCAACTGCCCGGTGCCGACCTGGGCCGGGCCCACCACGTCCCCGGCGCGGTGCGGGGACGCCGCGTGGCCGCCGGCGGGGTCGTCGACCTACCAGAAGCCGGTCTCGGTCGCCGCCGACACGATCAACGTGTTGTCGTGCGCGTGGATCCAGGCCGCGGCGTGCGGCACCTATGCCATGAACGCGAACGACTGGAGTGCCCCGAATTTCGGGGTGGGCAAGCTCCGGCCGCTCGACGAGCATAGCACCACCTGCCTCGGCGGCATCAACCCCGGCGGCTGCGCGGCCTCGGCGACGATCATGAACGCGGGCTTCTATTCAGCCGTGGACGCAACCTGGTGCCCGTCGACCCACTCCGGGATCGACTGCGATGCAGGTGACCCGACGTACAAGTACGCCAGCGGCGGGCTGGTGAACTTCCCGAGGTACCACGAGAACTGGAGTGGAGACAACTTCTGGTACCAGGGCTCCCTCGTCGCGAGCGGCCCGACGAACCACACCTGCTACGAGTACCAGGCCCAGACGGTGGCGGTGGTCGACGACCCCCTGTGGACCTGCACCATCAACTCGACGCAGGGGTTCTGGTCCACCCAGCGGTTCTCTCCGCCGAACCGGCTCTGGTTCTACGACGTGAGCTTCAGCAACGCGAGTTACCTGCCTCCGCTGACGCAGCGGTTCGTATTCCTGAACCTGGTGTACTTCACGCAGGTCTACCAATGAGGCGTGGATGACGCGTTTGTCCCGGCAGGAGGCCGGGGGGGCGATGCTCCTCGTCCTGCTGGGGATCCTCGTGGTCGTCTCGATCGGCGCGCTCATCATCATCGCGAACGACCGGAACACCGATCTCCGGTTCGCGTACCAGCGGGGGATCGTCGGGTTCCACTCGGCGGAGGCCGGGATCCATGTCGGCTCGATCGGCGTCCAAAACGCGATGCAAAACTTCGCCCTGCCGACCAACTGCAGCGCGGCCGGTACCTCGTTCTCCATCAACGGCCGCACGGTGACCTACGTGCTCAGCGTCCCGACCGGGGCTCCGTGGAACGGGGTGGCGGGTTCCTGCGCCGAGACGCCGCTCACCATCACGGAGGCGTCGGGGACG
>VBAO01000173.1:11856-20043 GCA_005883865.1 Candidatus Segetimicrobium genomatis | reverse complement strand
ATGGCGAGGGCAAAGGGATCCAGCCGGGTGCGCAGGCGCTGCAACGCGCGGAGTTGGGCCGGATCGCCGCCCCCGGACGCCCGGAGCCGGTCCAGGGGCGTTTGCGGGCGATCATACGTGCGGCGGACCCGCGCTCCGACGCGGGTTTTCCGGACGAGCTTTATCGAGGGCTGGTAGAGATTCATCATGAGCCGGAGTTCATGGCGGTAGAGATCGTTGAGGGCGGTCTGCGCCTCGAGCGAGTCGTAGCGATCCCAGCCTAAGAGTTTGCGCACATGCGTCCAATTTTTCTGCTCGACGTGGGCATTGTCGTCTTTCTTGTACGGGCGGCCGCGGGTGAAGTGGATGTCATGGCCGCGACAGTACTGGAAGAGATAGGTATTAATGAACTCGGAGCCGTTGTCGGAATCCAGGCCGCGCAGGGGAAAGGGCAGCGCGGCGCGCAGCTCGACGAGGGCGGCGCGGACCGCGCGTTGGGTCTTGCCGAGCACGGCGCGGGACTCGACCCAGCCGGTGTGGATGTCGGTAAGGTTAAGCGACTGCAGGAACTCGCCGTCGGCCCAATTGCCGGAATGGGAGACGAGGTCGACCTCGGTGAAGCCGGGGGTGGTGACATCCCAGTGCTCGGTGCGGATGGGGATGTGATGCTTGAGCAGGGTGCCGGGCTTGGTGCGGCCGTACAGGCGGCGGTGGCCCTGCCGCTTGCGCGTCTGGAGGCGGCGGTCGATGGTGCGGGGGCTGATCGTCCGCAACCGGCGGGCCACGTTGGCAGGGATGGCGAACCGGCGGCGCGCCCAGGGCAGCCACAGGGGCAGGAGGGCCTGCAGCCGCGTGGACCACGGGTAGCCCGCGGCTTCCCAGATCGCCGCGAGGGCGGTGATGACGGCGTCAGAGTAGGTGGGCGCTCGCCGTCGGCGCGGCTGCTCGGCGGGGTGCGGGGGGCCGTTAAGCAGGGTAATGGCGTACTTGCGGTGGTAGCCCGTCGTCGCAGGGGGCGAGCGTATAGCGGGGGCGGACGGCACGGACATACTCGCGTCGGGCGGCAGGGGTCACCGGGGCCTCCGGGGCGATAGGGTGGCGGAGAACGCCCGGTAAGATTTTCGATGACTTGACGATAGGCCTCACGGTAAGATTTTAGGCGGCGTGATTCGTGGATTTGACGGGATCTGCGGAATCTGCTATATTATAAGGGTCGTCATACGTGCGTTCTGCGAGGGATGCCAGAGGCGGCGTCCCTCCTTGTGTGTCGCAGGCCTTCTTCGTGGGGGAGCAGGTTCCGGCGAGACACGCGCAGGTTGCCGGCACCGATTCCAGCGGCAGAGCCGCATCCGGCGTTCAGCCGGACCATGAAGGAGGCGCTTCTTATTCTAGCAACAGACACGGTCGCGTCACACGCAGAAACCTCCGCGAGTTTCGGCGGGCTCACCCTACGCCCGGAGACCCTCCAGGCCATACGCCAACTAGGGTGGGATCAGCCGACCCCGATTCAACAGCAAGGCATCCCCATCATGGCCGGCGGGAAAGACATGATCGGCCAGGCGGAAACCGGTTCCGGCAAGACCGGCGCCTACGGGATCCCCATTGTCGAACGTCTGGATCCCGCATCGCGGATCGTTCAGGCCCTGATCCTGGTTCCCACCCGCGAACTCGCGCTGCAGGTCGCGGACGAGCTGCGAGTGCTGGGGCGGGGACGCCGGCTCTCGGTCGTGGCCTTGTTCGGCGGCCACTCGATCATCCGGCAGATGGAAGAGTTGCGCCATCGCCCGCAGATCGCGGTCGCGACCCCCGGGCGCCTGCTGGATCACCTGCAGCGCCGGACGGTCCACCTCGGGTCGGTCGCCGTGGTGGTGCTCGACGAGGCCGACCGGATGCTGGACATGGGCTTCCTCCCGGATGTCTCGAAGATTCTGGCCCACACGCCGCCATCGCGGCAGACGGCGCTGTTCTCAGCCACCATCCCCCTAGAGATTCGCGAGATCGCAGAGCAGCGGATGCGCACGCCCACCTGGGTGCGAATTGCCGCCCCGCTTCCGACGGTCGACAGCATCGAGCAGTTCTACCTGGAGGTCGCGGAGCAGGACAAGATCAGGGCGCTCCGGCGCCTCCTGCGCGACAACGGAGTGTCCTCGGGGCTCGTGTTTCGCCGGACCCGGTTCCGCGTCGACCGGCTGGCCCGGGCGCTCGGCCGGGACGGGGAGGTCGGCGTGCTCCACGGCGGGTTGCGCGAAGCGCAACGGCTCAAAGCGCTCCGGGCGTTCGAGGAGAAGCGGACCCGGCTGTTGATCGCCACGAACGTCGCCGCCCGCGGCCTGGATCTGTCGGACGTCTCCCACGTTATCAACTTCGATATGCCGGAAGACATCGAAACCTACATCCATCGGGTCGGACGCACCGCGCGCATGGGGCGTTCCGGAACGGCCATCACCTTCGTCGGGCAGTACGACATCGAAATGTTCGACCAGCTCCGGCGGAGATTTGGCGAGGCGCTGAAGCGGCATCCGCTGAATGTCTACGCGTGACCGCCGCGCCGGCGGCCCCGCATCAGCAGACTGCGAAGTCGGTCGGTTGGTAGCACAGGAAAAAGGTGGGGATCATATATGGCGCTAGGAACGGTAAAGTGGTTCAATGCAGAGAAGGGCTATGGCTTTATCACCCCGGAGGACGGCAGCAAGGACCTGTTCGTTCACTTCAGCGGGATCGAGGGCGACGGCTACAAGTCGCTCAACGAAGGGCAGAAGGTTGAGTACCAACCGACGCAGGGGCAGAAGGGCCCCCAGGCCAGCAAGGTCCGGGTGGTCGGCTAAAGCCGCCAACATAGCAGCCCAAGCAGATACCAACGGGGGGTGGCAATTCCGGCCACCCCCCGGATCATATCCGAGGCGTGCAATGGAGGTCTCGTGATGCCCGACGAGCGATGCAAAGAATGCGGCATGCTGAAACCGCCACTCGCGATTGAGCAAGGGGACGATTTTTGCTCGACGGAGTGCGCGCGGCGGCATTATGAGAACTCGCGGGAGGAACGCGCACCGGTAGGTGGCCAGACCCGGCGGAGGCCGGCGCCCCGGCCCTCTTGGAACCGGACGTTCCGGTTGAAGAGCACGGCGAACGGATCCGGCGCACCGACGCGTTGACGGCCCGTCGATCCCACGAGCCCGCAAGGAGGTCCGCCCGGCGTCCCAGCGAATTGTTTAAGATCACATGATGCGGAAGGCGACGCGGAAGTCGACGATCCTCATCAAAGCAGGGCGCAGGAAAGGGACGACCGCTTCTCGCTCGAGGGCGGAGCAGCGGGGGAAGCGCAAACGACGGAGCCGGGCGGGCAAAGGGAAACCCGCGATCGACGCGGGACAGATCGCTTCAGGTTCACAGGAAGGTTCTCCAGTCCCCGGGATCCGTCGCCCACTCTCCTCGACGGAAAACGCCGCCCGCCTCAAAGCCGCCCGCATGGAGAAGCGGATCGACCAGTTGCTCTGGCGATAATCCCCGGACGAGGGTCTTCGACACGTCGATTTTCTGGAACTCTTCGGCGAAGGCCGAGATGTGCTTGGTCATGCGCTCGATCGTCTCTTCGCCTCTCCGCTTGAGTCACTCCAAGGCGCTCCGGTCGACCCCGGAGGGCTTTCTTCATCGATTTCCCACGCATCCACGGGGATCGTGACCGGCGCGCCGGCATGAAGAGCGATCAGCAGGGGCACGACGCCGGAGAACCCGATGATCCCTCCGATGACGCCGACGGGCGTCCCCTGGGAGGCCAGGGACAGGGGGATGAAGGGCGCGGCGACATACCACGCGGCGGTGGACAGAATCTGCAGCGCGTTGTTGAGCCAGAGGAGCGATCCCGGATCCTCGACGGACGGCGCGGCGTCGGCCGGGGCGGAGGGAACCACGGTGCCGGGAGCGATCTCGCCTCGAGATCTCGAGTCGGCCATCAACGACTCTCGCGATTCTCCGACATCGCCGGAAGCACCTTCAGATCCGGTGCAACGAGCCACTGGGAAGGACATGGTGCGCCCGGAGCGTAGTGACGCGGGAGGGCCTGTTGGGAGCCCGAGGAGGAGGGATCGGCGATCGCGGCGGGCGAGAGGCCGGGGACCGGCAGGCGGGCGCGCGATGTCCGGATCGCGGCCGATGTGGGCGGCACCTTCACAGATCTCGTGATGGTCCTTGAGCAGACGGGCGAGGTGCACATTGCCAAAACACCCACCACGCCCTCGGATCCCGCCCTGGGTCTGATCACCGGCGTCCGGCAGCTGTTGGACGCCTCCCGGGCCTCACCGCACGAGGTCTCGCACCTCTTGTTTGCGAGCACCGTCGCGACCAATGCCGTGCTGCAACTCGCTGGCGCCCGTATTGGACTGATCGTCACGAAAGGCTTCCGCCACATCCTCGAGATCGGCCGGGCCAATATCCCCGGGCGCCTCACCAACGAGCTCACGTACCGGCGGCCGGAGCGGCTGGTTCCGCTCGAGCGGGTCCGTGAGGTGGACGAGCGGTGCCTCGCGGACGGAAGGGTCCTGCGCCCGCTCGATGACGACGGGACGGGCGCGGCGATCCGGGAGTTGGTGGGCCAGCGCGTGGAGTGCATCGCGGTGGCGCTCCTGCATTCGTACGCGAACCCGGCCCACGAGCGGCGGATTCGCGATCTCGGCGCCGAGCTGGCCCCCGGGATTCCCTTCACGCTCTCGTCGGATGTGCTCCCGCAGTACCGCGAGTATGAGCGGACCATGACGACCGTCCTCAACGCCTACGTCATGCCGGTCATGGAGCGCACCGTGCGGGGCATCGAGCGCCGCCTGCAGGAGAGCGGCCTCACGCCCGCGCTGGCGGTGGTGCGGTCCGACGGCGGGCTGATGAGCGCCGATGCGGTCGTCGGGCGTCCGGTGAGCACCGTGCTCTCGGGTCCCGCCGCAGGGGTGTCCGGGGCGGCCTTTGTGGCACGGCTCGCGGGATATGCCAACGCCATCTCGCTCGACATGGGCGGCACGTCGACCGACGTGTCGCTGGCCGCGGGCGGGGCCGCGCGGATCCGCGCCGAGGCCTCCATCGGCGAATACCCGGTCAAGATCCCGATCACCGACGTGGTGACGATCGGTGCGGGCGGGGGCTCGATCGCCTACGTCTCATCGAACGGGACCCTGCACGTCGGTCCGCGCAGCGCGGGGGCCGAGCCCGGACCCGTCTGTTACGACCGGGGCGGAACGGAGGTGACGGTGACCGACGCCAACCTGGCCCTCGGCCGTTTGCCGCCGGCACTCCTCGGCGGCGCGATCCGGCTGAACGCGGACCGCTCCCGGGAGGCGCTCGGCGCGCTGGCGCAGCGCCTGCGGATGGATCTCGTGCAGCTCGCCCACGGCATTCTCACCATCGCCAACGAGAAGATGCTTGGGGCGCTCCGCGTGGTCTCGGTGCAGCGCGGCTACGACCCCCGCGACTTCGCGCTGATCCCGTTCGGCGGGGCCGGGCCCATGCACTCGGGCGACCTGAGCCGGCTCCTCGGCATTCGGACGTCGGTAATTCCTCCCGTTCCGGGCGTCCTGTCCGCGATGGGAGCGCTCGTGTCGGACATCTCGTGCGTATTCACGCGGACGCGGATCCAGGCGGTCGACCGGCTCGTGCTGGCCGATGTCACCGACGTCCAGGCGGCGCTCGCGACCGAGGCCCAGGCGTGGCTGCAGGCAGAAGGGGTCGCCCCGGAGCGCCGCGAGCTGCTGCACAGCGCAGACCTCCGATACGTGGGACAGGCGTACGAGGTGAGCGTTCCGGCGTCGGGGTCGTTCACCCCGGAACGGATCGCCGCGGCCGTCGAGGCGTTCCACGCCGAGCACCGGAGGCTGTACGGCTTCGACTGGCGCGGGCAGGTTCCGGTCGAGATGGTGGCGATCACGGTGACCGGGCGCGGCCGCGTGCGGCAGATCGCGATGGCGCCCCGCGGCCGGAACGGGGGGACCGCGGCCGATGCCCGGACCGGCGCGCGGCCCGCGTACTTCGACGGACGCTTTGTGGACACGCCGTGCTTCGACCGCCGCGGGCTCGGGCCGGGCGCGTCCGTCTCCGGCCCGGCGGTCATCGAGCAACTCGACTGCACGACGGTGGTCCTCCCGGGGCAGGCCGCGCGGGTCGACGGCTACCTCAACCTCGTCGTGCAGGAGGAGCGGTGAGCTCAATGGTGGACCCCGTCACCCTCGAAGTCGTCGACAACGCCCTCTACTCCATGGAAAAGGAGATGGAGGCGACGATCGTCCGGGCCGCGATGTCCATCGTCATCCGCGATATCTACGACTTCGGCATCGCGACGCTGGACGCCGAGGGACGCCTGGTCCACGGCCTGCCGATGTCGGGCACGCTGATCCGCGAGACGTTTCCTCTCGGCGAGATCCATGAGGGCGATGTCTTCGTGTTCAATGACCCGTACCTCTCCCGGGGCGAGATGACCCACCTTGGCGACACCCAGCTCTGCCGGCCCGTGTTCTGGGACGGGAGGCTCGTGGCGTTCGCCGCGATCTGGGGCCACCACATGGACATCGGCGGGATCTCCGTCTCGGGCCTGCCGGCCACGTCCCGCGAGATCTTTCATGAGGGCATCCAGATCCCGCCGGTCAAGCTCTACGACCGAAACGTGCTCAACGCGGCCGTCCTGCAGATCATGGCCCGGAACTCCCGGACCCCGGAGATGATGATCGGCGACACGCTGGCGATGGCCGCGGCGTGCACCGTGACCGAGAAGCGGCTGCACGAGCTCATCGGCAAGTTTGGGATCGAGACGATCCTGGAGTGCTTCGAGACCTCCGCCCGCCGGGCCCACGACGCGATGCGGCGGCTGATCGGCCGGCTCCCCGAGGGCCGGGTCGCCTTCACGGATTTTCTAGATGACGACGGGGTGCGCGAGGAGCACCCCCGCCTCTGCGTGGCGCTGGAGAAGAGCGCGGAGCGACTCCACGTCGATTACACGGGAACGTCGGGCCAGGCCGAGGGCGCGATCAACCTGATCCTCAACCCCAATCGGATCAAGCTGGAGATGTGGCGCTACCTGATCAACTGGATCGGCCCGTTGATCGGCATGGACCACGAGGCGAGCCCAAATTACGGAATCTTCGACCTGATCGACCTCACGATTCCGCATCCCAGCTTGCTCGCCCCCCGCTACCCCGCGGCGGTTGGCGCCCGGCACCTCACGAGCTCGCTCATCTATCGCGATATGTGGCGCGGCCTCATGAGCCAGATCTACCCGGACCGGGTGCCCGCGTGCTCGAACGCGGTCATCCCGACCTACATGTTCCGCGGGATCCACCCGGTGAGCGACAAGCTGTACGTCTCGATGGAATGCATCGCCGGTGGGGGGGGCGGGCGCCCCACCGCAGACGGCCTCGACGCGGTCTGCCCCAACGCGAACCTGATCATCGCGCCGGTGGAGTTTCTCGAGACGACGTATCCATTTCTCGTGGAGGTGACCGCGCTGCGCCGGGATACCGCGGGACCCGGGAAGTTCCGGGGCGGCGCCGGCGTCATTCGCTCGTTCGAGCTGCAGGCGCCCGAGGCCTATCTCTCCTGGCTCGACGAGCGCCAGACCCATCCGGCCTGGGGCGTCCACGGCGGACGGCCTGGCGTGCCGGGCGACGCGTACCTGATCCGGGACGGGCGGACCTACCGGCTGCCGACCAAGCACGACAACCTGCGCCTCGTGCTGGGTGATCGCATCATCGTCCGGACGGGCGGCGGTGGAGGATACGGCCCTCCGTGGGAGCGTGAGGTCGAGATGGTCGCGCGGGACGTGGCGCGAGGATTGGTCTCTCCCGAGACGGCCCGGGCAGAATACGGCGTGGTCCTCGGGCCGGACGGCCTCACCCCCGACGCCGCGGCGACGGTCGCCCTGAGGCGTGAGATGGCTGCGCGCCGCGCGGTCCGGCCCGTGGACCGAGGCACCGTCCGCGCGGGGCCGCCGCCGGGCAGGCTCGTGGAGGTCGAGGGCATCCCCGAAGTATAGGAGTCGACTCCGCGGCCGTGGAATACGTGCCTCCGCGGTGATCCGGCATCAGGGCTCACAGGGGGGACGTCACGCATGCTGCCTGCTCGACTCCGGTTGGCTCTTGGCCTCGTCCTCGTGCTCTTCGCAGCCGGTCTGGGGCCCGCGCCGCGTGCCGGGGCCGCACCCGATGCGAACCAGACCCTCGTCGTGGCGGTCTCCCGCGA
>VBAO01000173.1:0-11811 GCA_005883865.1 Candidatus Segetimicrobium genomatis | reverse complement strand
GATCATCGGCTCGCCGAACGAGTTCACGGGCGACCTGGCGGAGTCGTTCCGGTTCACGGACGGCGGCAAGAAGCTCGTGGTCACGCTGCGGCGGGGGCTCAAGTTCTCCAACGGGGATCCGCTCGACGCGAACGCCGTGAAGTTCACCTACGACCGGCTGTTCGACCAGGGCGCGACGACAGCGGCGCTGACCAAAATGGCGAAGGTCATGGGGAAGGACTCGGTGCGGGTCGTGGACGATCGGACCGTGGAGTTCGCGGTCGCCGATCCCAATCCGTTGCTCCTCGGCAACATGTCGCAGTACGGGCACTCGATCCTCAATCCGAACGTCGTCCGGCCACACATGACCGCAGCAGATCCGTCGGCGCACGAATGGCTCAAGTCCAACACGAAGGGGACCGAGACGGGGCCGTACCTCCTCGAGTCCTGGCAGCCCGGGGTCGAGTTCGTCTTTGCGCGCAACCCCAACTTCTGGGGCCGGCCTCCCAGGATCTCCCGGGTGGTCCTGCGCATCGTGCCCGATCCGTCGACGCGCCTCGCGCTCCTCAAGTCGGGGGATGTGGACATCGCGCGCGACCTGGCGCCGCTCGATGAGGTAGGGCTCCTCAAAGATCAGGGCGTCTCGGTGAATCGCTTCCCCACCCGGATCGTCTCGTTCCTCGGGATGAACGCGAAGGTGCCGCCGTTCAACAACGTCAAGCTGCGGCAGGCGATTTCCTACGCCGCGCCCTACGATACGATCGTCCGGAGCGTGATGGTCGGCTTCGCACGGCGGTTGACGAGCCCCGTGCCGAGCGGCATGCCGACCCACACGGACGAGTTCTTCAAGTACAAGACCGACCCCGCGAAGGCGAAGGCGTTGCTCGCGGAGGCGGGATTCCCGAACGGGCTCAGCCTGACCTTCACCTCCCGGGCCGACCTGGCCGAGTCAAAAGGGATCGCGATCTGGGTCAAGAGCGCCCTGGCACGGGCGGGGATCAACGTGACGATCAACGAGATGCAGGGCGCGGCGTTCACCGCCGCGCTGCAGAAGCACGATCTGGTGTTCTTCCACCATCCCGGGTGGAACTCCATCAACAACGATCCCTTCTATCACGTGTTCTGGCTGCTCCAGAGCGCGTGCTGTGATTACACCAACTACTCGAACCCGGAGATCGATGACCTGATTCGTCGATTCACGATCTCGACGGATCTCTCGGCCCGCGCGGACGCCTCCCGGCGCATCCAGCAGATTGCCGTGGACGAGGCGGCCTGGGTCTTCCTCTACCAGCCCGACCTCGTGCTCGCGACGCGCAAGAACATCGGCGGCGTGGTCTACTATCCGGCCGATGTGCGGTTCCGCTATTACTTCATGACCAAGGAGTGACGGCGCCTCACGCGTCCCCTTAAGCTCGCCGTCCGCCGCCTGGCGCTCGCGCTGCCCGTCCTGCTCGGGGTGACTCTGGTCACGTTTGTGCTCACCCGCGTGCTCCCCGGCAGCCCGATCGACCAGATCGCCAGCCCCATGTCGACGCCCGCGCAGCGGCACGCGCTGATGGTCCACTACGGCCTCGATCGGCCGCTCTGGGAGCAGTACGCGACCTACATTCTGGGCATCGGCCGGGGCGACCTCGGCACATCGTTCACGACCAGTCAGCCGGTCGCCCGGGACCTGGAACGCTTCTTTCCCGCCACGCTGGAATTGACCACGGCCGCTATCGTGATCGCCACGGTGATCGGTGTGCCGCTCGGCCTCTGCGGGGCGGTGCGGCGGGGTTCGTGGGTCGACCACCTCGTCAGGATCGTCGCCGTGGTCGGGGTGGCCCTGCCGATCTTTTGGCTCAGCCTCGTCCTGATCTATCTGATGTTCTACAGGTGGCACCTCCTGCCGGCGCCCATCGGGCGCCTGAGCCCCCGGATCACGCCGCCGCGCGTGATCACCGGATTGTTGCTCATCGACAGCCTCCTGGGCCGAGACGGCGTGGCGTTCGCGGACGCCGCCGGGCATCTACTGCTGCCGGTCACGGTCCTCGCCTTCGCGGCCGTGGCGCCGCTCGCGAGGATCACCCGGACAAGCACGCTGGACGTGCTGTCCAGCCCGCATGTGCAGGCGACGCGCGCGCTCGGCATCCCGTGGCGGAGCATCGTGTGGAAGTACGCGTTCCGAAACGCGATGCTGCCCGTCCTCACCATGCTCGCGATCGTCTACGGGTTCCTGCTCGGGGGCTCCGTCCTGGTCGAGACGCTGTTCGCCTGGCCGGGCCTGGGGCGGTACGCGTTCAACGCGATCAGCGGCAACGACTACCCGGCGGTCCAGGGGTTCATTCTGTATGCGACCCTGATTTACATTGCGATCTTCATCCTGGTGGACGTCCTATACGCCGTGCTCGATCCGCGAGTCCAGACGTGAGCGCCCCGCGCGGGGCCGTCGCGACACCGGCGACGCTCCCCGTGTGGACCGCGGCGGCCGATGCCATCGACCTTCTGAAGCGGAACCCGATCACGCTCGCCGGCGCCGCCGTGATCGTGGTCATCGCGCTGGTTGGGCTCGCGGCCCCGGCCATCGCACCGTATGATCCGCTGACCACCAACCCCGCCGATGCCCTGCGCCCGCCGGGGGCCGGCCATCTCATGGGCACGGATGAGTTCGGCGAGGATATCTGGTCGCGCGTGCTCTGGGGGGCCCGCATCGACCTGGCGATCGCGCTGGGCGCGGTCGTCGTCGCGCTGGTCCTCGGCTGCGTGATCGGAGCGGTCGCAGGCTTCTGGGGCGGCTGGATCGACGAGGTGGCCATGCGGAGCATGGACGTCCTCCAGGCCTTCCCCTCGTTCATTCTCGCGATGGGAATCGCCGCGGCGCTCGGGCCCAACCTGCGGAACCTGATCCTTGCCATTGCGCTGATCAATGTGGCCGTGTACGCGCGCCTCATGCGGGCCAGGCTGCTCGTCGTCAAGCACGCCCTGTATGCCACCGCCGCGCGCGGCGCCGGCAATCCGCCGTGGCGCGTCCTCCTCGTGCACTTGATGCCCAACTGCCTGACGCCGATCTTCGTGCAGTCGAGCCTGCAGTCGGGCTGGGCGATCCTGACGGCAGCGGGCCTCTCCTTCATCGGGCTGGGGGTGCGGATCCCCGAGCCCGAGTGGGGCGTCATGGTCGCGATCGGTGTCGCGCGCATCACCGTGGGGGCCTGGTGGGTGTCCTTCTATCCCGGCCTCTGCATCGCCCTGGCCGTGATGGGGTTCAACCTCATCGGGGACGGGCTCCAGGACCTACTGGATCCCCAGCGACGCTGACCGTGCTCGAGGTGCAGGACCTCACGGTGACGTTCCACACCGGGCGGGGAACCGTGACGGCCCTCCACGGCGTGGACCTCACCCTACCGACCGGCAGGGTCACCGGGTTGGTCGGAGAGAGTGGCTGCGGCAAGACCGTGACGGCGCTCGCGGTCATGCGCCTCCTGCGGCCGCCGGGCGAGATCCGGGGCGGACGGGTGCTGCTCGGTGGGCAGAATCTCCTGGCGCTCTCCGAGCGGGAGATGGACCGGGTCCGCGGCGCCCGCATCGCGATGATCTTCCAGCAGCCGCGCGCGTCCCTCAACCCCGTCTTCCCGGTCGCGGCCCAGCTCACCCACGTCCTACGGCTGCACCGCGGGCTCAGCGGCAGGGCCGCGTGGGCGGAAGGGGAGGCGCTCCTGGCCAGGGCGCAACTCCCGCGGCCGGAGCGCGTGATGCGGGCCTACCCGCATCAGCTGTCCGGCGGGATGTGCCAGCGCGTGATGATCGCCCTTGCGCTCGCATGCCGCCCGTCCGTGCTTCTGGCGGACGAACCCACGACGGCGCTGGACGTCACGGTCCAGCTCCAGATCATCGAGCTGCTCAAGTCGCTGCAGCAGGAGCTCGGGCTGACCGTGTTGCTCATCACCCACGATCTCGGGCTCGTCGCCGAGATGTGCGACTTTGTGAGCGTCATGTACGCGGGCCGGATCGTCGAGGCGGCGCCGGTCTCGGCCCTGTTCCGACGACCGCTGCATCCGTACACGCGTGGGTTGATGGCGTCACGAATGCGCGCCGGCAGCCGCGCTCTTCCGGCGGGCATTCCGGGGCGCATCCCCGACCTGCATCAGATGCCTGCCGGATGCCCCTTTCACCCGCGGTGCCCGCTTGCCCAGGGCCTCTGCGCCGAACGCGACGCGTCGCCCGAAACCGTTGACGGTGGGGATCCCGCGGCGTCAGGCGCCGCCCGCATGGTTCGGTGTCACTTCTGGGGCCGCGGGGTGGCCTAGGTGCTCCAGGTCGAGAAGCTGGTCAAGCACTACCCGGTGCGCGCGGGCCTCTGGTCCGGCCGGCATGCCCTGCACGCCGTCGGCGGCATCGACCTGACCATCGAGTCCGGGGAGACGCTGGGCCTCGTGGGGGAGTCGGGGAGCGGCAAGTCCACGGCCGGGCGCTGTATTCTGAGGCTGGAGGAGCCGACCGGCGGCCGGATCGTCCTGGACGGAGTCCCGGTCAGCGGGGCCTCCGAAGCGACGCTGCGGACCCTGCGGCGCCGGATGCAGATGGTCTACCAGGATCCCCTGGATTCGCTCAACCCGCGCCTACCGGTTGGAGCCCAGGTCGCGGAACCCATCTGGCTCAACCGTGTCGCCTCGCGGCGGGAGGCCGGGGGCCGGGTCCGCGACCTGCTGGAGTTGGTCGGGTTGCCCCCCGAGACCGCCCGCCGCTATCCGCATCAGCTTTCCGGCGGCCAGCAGCAGCGGGTGGCCATTGCCCGGGCCTTGGCCCCCGAGCCCAGCCTCCTGATCCTCGACGAGCCCACCGCGTCGCTGGACGTCTCGGTGCAGGCCCAAGTCGCGCAGCTCCTCGCCGAGATCCAGGCGCGCAGGGGCGTCGCCTACCTGCTCATCTCGCACGACCTCATGCTGGTCAGCGCGCTCGCGCACCGGGTCGCGGTGATGTACCTCGGTCAGATCGTGGAGGTGGGGCCGGTGGAGGACATCTTCCACCGCCCGGCGCACCCGTATACGCGCGCGCTCCTGAGCGCGGCGGCCAAGGACACGCCCGAGCAGCAGAAACCGCGGATTCTGCTGCGGGGGGAGATCACCTCGGCGATCGATCCGCCGGAGACCTGCCGGCTGTACCCGCGGTGTCCGTTTGCCAGGATGCACTGTCTCAGCCGCCCGGCAGCGCTGGAGCCCTTTGCGCCTGGGCGCGCGGTCAGGTGCGTGCGGTTCCTGGATGAGCACCGAGATGGTGGGTGGGATCCCGCGGACCCGCCCTGACGCCCGGCGGCCGCGTGCGCGGGGCGCCGAGCGACGCCCTTCAGGAGGGCATCGCCAGGACCTTCGACACGTCGATTTTCTGGAAGTCTTCGGCGAAGGCCGAGATGTGCTTGGTCATGCGCTCGATCGTCTCTTCGCCTCTCCGCTTGAGTCTCTCCAAGGCGCCCCGGTCGACCCCGGGAGGGCTTTCGTCATCGATCTCCCACGCATCCACGGGGATCGTGACCGGCGCGCCCGCGTACCCGAAGGTGCTGAAGCCCAGCGGCACGATCTTCTCGCCGAACACCTTTTTCACGATCGGGGCGGATCCCCACTCCCCCTTGTAGCCCCCGCCTCTCAGGTCCGCAATCTCCACTCCGTCGATGGCGATGGCGAGCGCCAGCTCGGCGAGGGCGAACTCCGAGGTGAAATTGCCTTCCGTGAACAGGTGCGGCATGAGCGCCTTCTCGATGCTGCCCCATTCGACGATGGCGACCAGCATGCCGAGGTCCCGCGCCGTCCGGCCGGCCCGAAGCAAGGGGTCGTGGTTGCCGCCATGACCGTTGAGAAAGATGACCTTCCTCACGCCGTTTCGGCGCAGGCTCCGGCAGATATCGGCGTACACCGCCTCGATCAAATGCTGATCGATCGTGATCGTCCCAGGATAGTGCTTCATCTTGTCGTTCTCGCCGTACGCCAGCACGGGCAGGACCATCAAGCCCGTCCTCCTGCCCACTTCGTCTGCCAGCTTTTCGACCGAACGGGCGTCGATGCCAATCGGGATCGGGCCGTGGGCATGCAGCGTCCCGACCGGCACGATCGCGGTGTCTGCCCGCTTGAACGTCTCTTCCGCTTCCATCCAGGACATGTCCTGCAGCCGGTGCTTTCTCATCGCGGTCCTCACTTGAGCCCGACGGTCTCCACGTACTCGTTGGCCGTCGGCTGGAGCGCGAGTCCGTCGACGTTCCTGCGCATCAGCACCGGGTTTCGCGCGTGGGCGATGTAGATGTCCCGGACGTCCTGGTCAATCATCTCTGCTGCCTGCGCATACAACATCGCCCGGTCCGTCTGACTCGTGACCGTCCGTGCCTTCGCGATGAGGGAGAAGAGTTGCGGCTTGTTGTACGAGAAGTTGGCGCTGATTGGATCATATTTCGCGAAGTTGTAGGCCCAGAAGTCATCCGGATCGCCGTAATCGCCGGTGCCGCCAATCATGAACACCGGAAACTTGCCGGTGGCGCGGTCCTTCAAGTAGGCCGCCCAGTCCTCTGTCTTGAGTTGCACCCGGATGCCGACCTTGGCCAGATCGCTGGCGATGGCCGTCGCGATGGTCTTCCCGTTCGGGAAATAGGTGCGGCTGATGGGCATGTACCAGAAGTCGAACGCGACTCCGTTTGGGTATCCGGCTTCGGCGAGGAGTTGCCTGGCTCGCGCGGGGTCGAATGGATGGCTCTTCACGTTGGGCGAGCGCCCCCACATGACGGGCGGCAGCAGCTGGTCGGCCACCTGCCCGTATCCGGCGTAGAGCCCCTGCACGATCGCCTGCCGGTTGATGGCGACCGCCACCGCCTGGCGGATTCGGCGATCCTGGAACAACGGCAGGTTCATATTGAACCGCAGCCAGCCGCTGTTGAACGCCGGTCGAAGCCCGACGCTGAGGTTCGGATCGCGTTGGGCAGCCCTGACATCGTCCGGATTCGGCAGCTCCATGAGCTGCACTTCGCCCGCCTTCAGCGCCAGGAATCGGGCGGCATTGTCCTTGATGACTCGGAAGACGACACGCTGAACCCTGGGGAAGCCCCGACGGAAATAGGCTGTGTTGGCGTCCAAGGTGATGTGGTCGTCACGGGCCCACTCGACAAACCTGAATGGTCCCGTCCCCACCGGGTGTTGGGTGACCCCCTCTCCGCCGTACTGCTTGATCGACTGCGGACTTGCGAACCCGAAGGAAATCGCGGAGAGCGCCGACAGCAGGGGAGCGTTCGGGGTTTTCAAGACGATTTGGACGGTCTCGGGGTCCACCACGCGGGATTCCTTGTACGTGTCGGCCACGAAGTCGTCCCACGCCTCGAATGTGCCGCCTTTGGGCCGATAGGGATTGTTCGGATCCGCCCAGCGATCGATATTGAACTTCACCGCTTCGGCATTGAAGGCGCTCCCGTCGTGAAACGTGACGCCCTGGCGCAACTTGAACGTCCAGACGAGGGCGTCGGGCGTGGTTGACCAACTGGTCGCCAGGTCCGGTTCGATCTCCACCTGACCCGGCTTCGCCCTGGTCAGCGTATTGTAGAGTTGGGTGGAGACCATTGTCGACTGCGTATCTGTCGACAGCGGGATATCCAACGTAAAGACGTCTCCCGAACGCCCCCAGACGAGCGACGCAGGTCCCGCGGCCCAGCCCGGGGGCGAGCCGAGGCCGGAGATCAGCGTGACGAGCAGTGCGCCGATCGCGACCGCGACCGTGAATCCTCGTCCGGATCTTGTCACCCGGATCGGTGTGCGCGTGTCTTGGGAGTTCCCGCGTACGGTCATGCCAGTGCCCCCTTCCCGCGAGATCCAGGAATGCCTGGCGGTACTTCCAACCTGGGCCTCCGGTTACCTCTTCGTTCGCGCGTGAGTCGGTCGTCGCCACCGGCCGCTTGAGCCGGATGCGGGCTTGTATGCTCCGTGTCCGCGGGGCAGGGAGGAGGAGAGCGAAGTACTGCTGCGAATAGACGCCTCGACCCACCGGCGGATCGTAATGCGCCCGACGCGTTGAGCGGTCGGGCCCGAACCTGCTCATGGAAGGTGGTTGAATTGTCGCGGATCGCCATCGGGGAGATCAGCCACGAAACCAACACGTTCTGCCCACCGACCACGCTGGCGATGTTCGTGGCTCGCCACTGGGATCGCGGTGAGGAGATCATCTCGCGCGAACGTGGAACGCGCACCTATCTGGGTGGCATGATCGATGCCGGCGAGCGGCTGGGCGTGACGCTGGTCCCGACATTCGCGGCGAGCACGGAGCCGTGGGGCACGATCACCCGGGAAGCCTACGACACGATGGTCGGGGAGTTGGTCCAGGCCATTCAGCAGGCGATGCCGCTCGACGCGGTCTGCGTGGCGCTCCACGGGGCCGGGATCGCGGAAGGGATCACCGATCTGGAGAGCGGGGTCCTGGAAGCCATCCGCAACGTCGTCGGCGGCGCGATGCCGATCGCGGCCCCCCTCGACCTCCACGGCAACATCACGCCCCGGATGGTCTCGTTGGCAACGGGGCTCTTTGGGGTGCACGAGTATCCCCACACCGACTCGTTCGAGCGCGGAGGGGAGGCGATGGCGTTTCTTCTCCGCGTGCTGCGGGGAGAGATCACCCCCGCGATGGCGATCGAGGCGCTGCCGCTCTTGATCCCGGCGTCGCCATCGGCGCTCGAGCCCGCGCGGACCATCAACGCCTTCTGCCATGAGTGGGAACAACAGCCGGGGATGATCGACTGCGCCTTCTTCCACGGGTTCTCGCACACGGACATCCCGGAGGCCGGGGTGACGGTCGTCGCGGTGGCGGAGCGCGAGGCCGCGCTGGCGCGGCGGGCGGCGCAGGCGGTCGCACGCGAGGTGTGGGCGCGCCGCGAGTCGTTCCAGGTAAAGTTTCCGCAGCCCGCCGAAGCGGTCGCCCAGGCGGTCAACCTGGCCGGTTCCGTCACGCCGGTGGTCATCAACGAGGTGAGCGACAACCCCGGGGGCGGCGGCCCCGGCGACGGAACCCACCTTCTGCGCGCCATGCTGGCGGCCGGTCTGTCCGAGAGCGCGTTCGGCACCCTGTACGATCCCGAGGTCGCGGATGCCGCCCATCGCGCCGGGGTCGGCGCGACCCTCCGGGTCCGTCTGGGCGGCAAGCACGACCGTCTCCACGGCGATCCACTGGACGTCGAGGTCTACGTGAAGACCCTAACCGATGGACGGTTCAAGCTGTCCACGCCGATGGGCCGGGGCTCGCCGGTGAACCTCGGCAAGATGGCGCGGCTCGCCTGCGGCGGGGTGGATGTCGTCGTAGCCAGCCAGCGCACGCAGGTGCTGGACCCCGAGCCCTTCTTGCTGCAGGGCATCGATGTGGCCCGGTGCCGCATCGTCGGGCTGAAGTCGAGCGCGCACTTCCGGGCCGGGTTCTCGAGGATCGCGAAGCATATCGTCTCGACCGACCCGCCGGGGATCAGTACCTCGAACCTGTCGAGCTTTCAGTACCGGCGGCTCCGGCGCCCGATCTACCCGCTCGACCGGGGCGCGACGTATTAGCCACGGGAGGAGTCCGAATCGATGGGATCAGTGAACAAGGTTGCCATCGTGACCGACGCCGGGACGGGCGTCGGCAGGGCCGTGGCACTGGCCCTCCTGCACGAGGGGTATGCGGTCGTTCTCGCCGGGCGCCGCAGGGAGCCGTTGGAGGCGACGGCCCGGACAGCGACCGCATCCGGATCGCGAACGCTGGCGGTGCCGACCGACGTCACCGATCGAGTGTCGGTCAAGACCCTGTTCGCCAGGGCGAACGAGGTCTTCGGCCGGCTCGACCTGCTGTTCAACAACGCGGGGATCGGAGCGCCCCCCGTCCCGCTCGAGGACCTTGCGTACGAGCAATGGAAGGCCGTCGTCGAGACGAACCTCACGGGGGCCTTCCTCTGCACTCAAGAAGCGATCCGGCTCATGAAGAGCCAGGTGCCCCGCGGCGGCCGCATCATCAACAACGGCTCGATCTCCGCCCACACCCCGCGGCCGAACTCCGCGCCGTATACCGCGACCAAGCACGCCATCACCGGCCTCACCAAGTCGACCGCGCTCGATGGCCGCAATTACGACATCGCCTGCGGCCAGATCGACATCGGCAACGCCGCGACCGAGATGACGGCCCGAATGGCGGCGGGCGTTCCGCAGGCCGACGGGTCGATGCGGCCCGAGCCCACAATGGATCCGGTCCACGTGGCGCGCGCGGTCGTCTACATGGCGGGCCTGCCGCTGGACGCGAACGTTCAGTTCCTGACCGTGATGGCGACCAAGATGCCGTTCATCGGCCGAGGGTGAGCGGGAGCGGGCCGGCAGGCGGCGATCAAAAGCCGAGGTGACGTTTCGCGCGCCGGAAGAAGATCAGATGCGTGACGACCGCGGAAGCGAAGACCCCGAAGCCGAAGATGGCCCCGATCGACATCCGTGATCGCAGACTAATCGTACCCCGCGGATCGTGGGACCGGCCGGGTTCGTCGAGGGGACGAGGTTCGTCGAATGGCCGGATCGGGTCGGGATGGCGGGCCCCGAGCGGGGCGCGGTCACGTGGCCCGGCCGTTCGCGAGAAATGGCTCGTTGCCCTCCGTTTCCGGCCGACCTTCCCACCTGCCGGGAGAGTGGCCATGTCAGATGGACGGCGGGAGGGCGGCCAGGAACGCATACGGTGGGATGGCGGTCTGCGGCGCAACGACGGCGAGGTAGGTGATGATCTCGTAATTCCGGGACGCGGCGGTCCGGGCCACGAGCCCGTTGGGCCAGAGCAGCACAGCCATCCCGGGATCGAGGACGAACCGCCTGGGGTTGCCGAACGCACGGACCAGGGGTGCGGGGGTGCCGCCGATGCCGCCGACCTCCGGCAGGAGCATCGTACCGACGGCCATGGCGCCGATCGCGCTGGACGGGAGCGCGAGCTGGAGACAGCCACCGTAGCGAGTGCCGAGCGCGACGACGCGATCGTGGCTGATGAGGGCGTCGATCGTGCACTGATGGCTCTCGACGTCGAAGAGCGCGAGCGCCTCCCGAGCTTCCCTGCTTGTCATGCCGATCCGAACGGGCCCGATGCCGATTCCGGGGACGATCTGTGAGGGTGCGCTTCCATCACCCCACGCGGGGACGACGCCGCTCAGGACCGCGAGCGAGAGGATGACCGGAAGGAGGAGCCGCAATGAGCGGCGGGTGTTTCGAGCCCGGCGAATCGGCCGTGCGCTCACCCGACTCTCCCCCCTGTCAAATGAGAAGAGGGCCCGCTCCTTTTGTTGAGGAGCGACCCTCTTCGGTAGCGCAGCCGGCCACACTGTGTGGCCCTGTCGCTTTGCGCCCCCGGATTGCTCCGGGTTTGCCTTTTCGTGAGGTCCTGTCGTTCTGTATGTATACCGAGTTTTCGGACGAAGAGGACGTTGCCGCATTTCACGGCGTCAAGTTTCCGCAGGCGTTGACCGCAACCGGTCCGGTGGAGCGCGCGGGACGGGTTCGCGGAGCATCATGAGAGGCCCGGCGGAGGATTCTTGGAGGATCGTGGCGCATTCGAAAAGGCAAATCGGCACCCCGTTGATTCGAGCGCAAAGGAGGAGGAACGGACAGATGGTGACTCTCGTGGTCAACGGCAAGTCTCGTACGGTCAATGTCGATCCCGCCACCCCGCTCCTGTATGTGCGGGTACAGGCGGCGCTTTCGCATCGAGCCTAGCCGGCCGCGCGCTGCTGGTTGCAAAGGGCAGCCCCTGGAGTTGACTCTGGGGGCTGCTCGCTTCCTCTTCCGAATTAATGCTCTCTTAATCCCTCCGCCATGCGATAAGCTCGTCACCGGGAGATGGTACAATGGC
>VBAO01000320.1 GCA_005883865.1 Candidatus Segetimicrobium genomatis | reverse complement strand
GGGCAGGGGGACGATCGCGGCCACGAGCTGGCCGAACAGCTTCTCCATCGGCGAGATGCCCCAGATATCGTCGATGATCCCGAGGATCGTGATCAGCGTCGCGCCGCACAGCACCCCGATGACCGGGCGATCGAGCTCGGGGGTGAACGGCAGCGACAGCACCACGCGGTGCGCCTCAACGGTGACCTTGACGGAGTGCTCCAACGGGAGGCCGGCGAGCACCGCGGCGACAAAGGCGAGATACACCGCGACAGCACGCCGCAGCGGGTCGCGACAAAGACCACGAGCGGCGTCAGCGCGTACGCCACCACGAGGCCGATCGCGCCGGCCACCAGGACCCGAGAGATCGTCATGGCGGAGCCGCCCCGAGGGGCGTCACTCCCTTTCGGCGGCCGGTTGCGCAACCCGGGATTGCGTAAACAGCTCGCTCACCGACTGGTCGGCGTGGATCCGGCGGATCGCCTCCGCCAGCAACCCCGAGACCGAGAGGACGATCGTCTTCGCGGTCCGCTTCTCCGGGAGCACCGGGATGCTGTCCGTCACCACGAGCTGGCGGATCGCCGACCGGAGGACGCGGGGGACCGCGGGGGGGGACAGGATCGCGTGGGTGCAGCAGGCGTAGACCTCGCGCACGCCGCGGCGCACGAGGGCCTCTGCCCCCATCACCACCGTGCCGCCCGTGTCGATGATGTCATCCACCAGGATCGCCGTCCGCCGGTACACCTTGCCGATCACGTGGACCACGTCGGCGACCTGGTTGGGGCGGTCGCGCCGCTTGTCGATGATCGCCAGCGGGGCCTGGAGGTACTCGGCGAACTCCCGGGCCCGTTTGACGCCGCCGATGTCGGGGGACACCACAACGAGGTTCTCGAGCCCGAGGCTTCGGAAGTAATCGCCCAGGATCATCCGGCAGGGCAGGTGGTCCAACGGAATGTCAAAGAACCCCCACATCTGTCCCGCATGGAGGTCGAGGGTGACGACGCGGTGCGCTCCCGCGGTCGTGAGCAGGTTGGCCACCAGTTTGGCCGAGATCGGCTCCCGGGGCTTGATCTTGCGGTCCTGTCGGGCATAGCCGAAGTAGGGGATCACCGCGGTGATGCGGCGCGCCGAGGCGCGGCGCAGCGCATCGATGATGATCAACAGCTCCATCAGGTGATCGTTGGCCGGGTACGACGTCGATTGCAGGACGAACGCGTCGGCGGCGTACCGGAAGACGTTGATCGCCCCCAGCGGGAGATCGAGGGCGGCGGCGATGCCGCGGGTGAGATCCGGATTGCTCGTTCCGCTGAAGACCCGGATCCCCGCGCCCGTCACCGGTGCACCCCTCCTATCGCCGACCGTCGAGGACGCGGATCACGCGGGCCGGAACCCCGACCACGACGCTGCGGGGCGGAACGTCTTTCGTCACCACCGCGCCGGCGCCGGTGATCGCCCCCCGGCCAATCCGGACCGGGGCGACCAGCATCGAGTCGCTCCCGATGTACGCCCCGTTCCCGATGGTCGTCCGGTGCTTCCGGTGGTCGAGGCCGTAGTTGCACGTCACCGTCCCCGCGCCGATGTTGACATCGGCGCCGATCCGGGCGTCGCCCAGGTAACTCTTGTGGTGGACCTTGGTGCGATCCCCCACGTAGACCGCCTTCATCTCGGCGAAATTGCCGATCTCGACGTCCCGCCCGACGACGGTGCCCGGCCGCAAATGCGCGTAGGGGCCCACGACGGACCCGTCGCCCACGCGCGCTCCTTCGAGCGATGAATCGCGGACCCGGACGCGGCCGCCGACCACTGAATCGTGGATCCGGGCCCCGGGCCCGATCACGCACCCCCGGCCGATGACCGTCTTCCCGGTGATCAACGTCAACGGGTGGATGATCGTGTCCTCGCCGATCCGGACCGTCTCGTCGATGAAGGTCGTTGCCGGATCGGTCACAGTGACGCCGGCCTCCATCACCCGGGAGAGGATCCGACGCCGCATGCGGCGCTCGGCCTGCGCGAGTTCCTCGCGGCTGTTGACGCCGATCATCTCGTCGGGATCCGCCACCGCGACGGTCACAACGCCCCCGTCCTGCGCGGCCAGGAGGTTGACGGCGTCCGTGAGATAGTACTCGCGCTGGCGATTGGTGGGGCGGATGCGCTCGAGGGCCCGCCGCACCTCGGAAACCCGAAAGCAGTAGACGCCCACGTTGACCTCCCGGACCGCGCGCTCCTCGGGAGTCGCGTCCCGGTCCTCCACGATGCGCCGGAAGCGGCCCTGGCCGTCCCGGAGGATCCGACCGAAATGGTGCGCACCGCCCGGCACCCCCGTGGCCACCGCCGCCCGCGCGGCGGAGCCGGCCATCGCCTCCCGCAACGCCCGCAACGTCGCAGGAGACACAAATGGCATGTCCGCGTACACCACGTAGACCAGCCTGCCCCTCAGGCGGGGCAATGCCTGGGCGACCGCGTGGCCGGTCCCGAGGGGGCGGCGCTGAACGACGTACCGGGGCGCGGACCCGGCCACCGCGCGGAACGGCGTCACGTCCTCCCCGACGACCAGCAGCGGATGCGCCACCCCCGATCGCCGCACGGCGTCCAGCGCGTACATCATCATCGGCCGGCCGCCCAACGGATGCAGGACCTTGGGGAGATTCGATTTCATCCGCGTGCCCCGGCCCGCGGCCAGGACGACGGCTGTCAGCTGCTCCACCAGGCTACCCTCCAGCGCCGCCCTCAAGGGAATTCGAGGGGAACGAACCCCGCCCCTGCGGCGGGCCCGGGCCCACGCGCGCGGGGACGCGCGCGGAGCATCGAGGGACCCTATGACACGAAGAGCCCGCGTTGCGGGCCCTCAGGATCGCCGGGCCATTCGCGGAGCGATCACTGGGGCCGCTGCCCTGCCTTCTCCCGCTCCTGCTGCCGTTCGATGATCGTGCAGAATGCCTCGACCACCCGCGGGTCGAACTGCGTCCCTGCGCAGCGCCGCAGCTCGGTCACCGCTTCCAGGTGGGTCCGCGCCTTTTTGTACGGCCGGTCGTCCGTGATCGCGCTGTAGGCGTCGCAGACCGAGAGGATGCGCGCGCCCAGGGGAATCTCCTCTCCCTTGAGCCCGTCCGGGTACCCGCTCCCGTCCCACATCTCCTGATGGTGCCGGACGAGGCCGGCCACGCCGCGCATCCGTCCGATCGGGACCAGGATCTCCTCCCCGATGACCGGGTGCTTGCGCATGATCACCCATTCCTGCCCCGTCAGCTGGCTCGGCTTCCGCAAGATCGCGTCGGGCACCCCGATCTTGCCGATGTCGTGCAGCAGCGCCCCCCAGCGGATGTCCTGGATCTCGCCCTCCCCGCACCCGAGCTCTCGGGCGACCCCCTCCGCCCACTGCGAGATGCGCTCGCTGTGGCCGGACGTGTACGTGTCGCGCGCGTCCATCGTCCGCGCCAGGCTCACGACCATCTGGATGTAGGACTGCTCCAGGTTCTCGAACAGCCTGGCCCGCCGGATCGCGTTGCCGCCGATCTCGGCGATCCCCTCCAGCAACCGGGCCTCCTTTTCGGTAAACGGGGCCACGTCAGATCCTCGCTTCCGGCCCAGGCAGAACACCCCAATCGTCGCCTGCTCGGATCGGACCGGCGCGATCACGGCCGGACCCACGGCGCGGAGGCCGTTCAGCCAGATGGGCAGCGGATCCCCGCCGAAGTTCGAGGTGTGAAACGTCGTGCCGGTCTGCGCCACGCGCTCGAACGGGCTGCCCGAGAACGGGAGCGTCGACCCGCGCACCTCGGGGGGAAGCCCGACGGCAAACACGCACTCGAACTCCGGGCGCTCGTCGTCGAGGAGGCTGAGCACGCCGGTGTCGGCGTGCAGGAGCTCCATCGCGTGCTCGACCAGGATCGGGTAGATCTCCCGCGGGTTGCGGGCCGTACGCAGCCGCCGGGTCACCTCAAAGAGCACTTCCAGGTCGGCCGCGCGCAGCATCTGCGCCTCGCGCGCACGGACGTTGTTGAGCGCGAACGCGGCCTCCTCGGAGAGCGCCTGAAATGCCTCTTGCTCGGGCGCCGAGAGGGTCCGCGGCGCATCGTAGTAGCAGGCGACGCACCCCAGGACGGCCCCTTCGTGGGCGAGCGGCCAGTTGGCCAGCGCGCGATACCCCTCCGACTGCGTCAGGCGCGGGACGGCGACCGCCGGGGACAACGCCTGCACGTCCGGATACAGCACCGACGTCGGGCCCACGAGCGCTCGACCGGAGACCTCGAGCACATCCGGTTTGGCGCCGTCCATCGCGCGGCCGCCCGCGAGCTGCTTCGCGTGGTGGAGCACCTGATCGATGTACGTGCGAGGTAGACGGCCGCCCGGTCCGCGCCCACCAGCACCCGCGCGCTCTCCCCGATGGACTCCGCGATCTCGGTGCTCGACACCGGACGGTGCAGGGTCCGGCCGATCGCTCGAAGCCGGGTGAACAGCTGAAGGCGCTGCTGGGTTTCATCGCCCGGACCCCGGAGGCCGGGAGCGCGGGGCCCCGTGGCGGCGCCGCCCTGCCCGGGCCCGCCATCCTCGCGATTCGTCCCCTCCTCGATTCCGAGGACAAACCCCGCCCGCGTTTGCGCGGGGCCGGTGACCGGGACCGCCCACACCCGGACATCGAGCGCACCGCCATCCTTCCGCCGGGCGCGCACGTGGGTCCCACTCCAGGGCCCGCTTTCCCTGAGCGCCTGCGCGAGTGTCCGCGCGAACGCGGGGCCGTCTTCGAGCACGAAGGGGAGCGGCCGGGAGAGCACCTCCTCGGAGGTCCACCCGAGCATGCGTTCCGCGACCGGGCTCCACAGCCGAACGTTCCCGTCGGGATCGAT
>VBAO01000319.1 GCA_005883865.1 Candidatus Segetimicrobium genomatis | reverse complement strand
GTCCGCCTCGTCGAGCAGGACGGGCTTGCTGTCGATCTCCATCCGGAGCCGGCTCGCCGCCTCGTCGATCAGGTCGATGGCTTTATCCGGCAGGAACCGGTCGCTGATGTACCGGTCCGAGAGCGTCGCCGCGGCGATCACGGCGCTGTCGGTGATCCGGACCCCGTGGTGGACCTCGTACTTCTCCTTGAGGCCGCGGAGGATCGAGATCGTCTCCTCGACACTGGGCTCGTCCACGAACACCGGTTGGAACCGGCGCTCGAGGGCCGGGTCTTTCTCGATGTGCTTCCGATACTCGTCCAGCGTCGTCGCCCCGATCGCGTGGAGCTCGCCGCGGGCCAGCATGGGCTTGAGCATGTTGCTCGCGTCCATCGATCCTTCGGCCGCCCCGGCGCCGACCACCGTGTGCAGCTCATCGATGAAGACGATGATCTGCCCGGCCGACTCGGTGATCTCGCGCAGCACCGCCTTGAGGCGGTCCTCGAACTCGCCGCGGAACTTCGTGCCGGCGATCAGCGCGCCGAGGTCCAGCGCAACCACCCGTTTGTTCCGAAGCCCTTCCGGAACGTCCCCGCGGATGATCCGCTGGGCGAGCCCTTCCACGATCGCGGTCTTGCCGACCCCGGGGTCGCCGATGAGGACGGGGTTGTTCTTGGTCCGTCTGGACAGGACCTGGATGACCCGGCGGATCTCCTCGTCCCGGCCGATCACCGGGTCGAGCTTCCCCTCGCGGGCCGCCTGGGTGAGGTCGCGGCCGTACCGCTCCAGGGCCTGATACTTCGTCTCGGGCGAGGCGTCGGTGACCCGCTGGCCTCCCCGGACGGCCTGGAGCGCCGCGTAGATCTTCTCCCGATCGACGCCGGATTCGGCGAGCAGCCGGCCAGCGACGGTGTTCCGGTCGGCCGCCAGCCCCAGGAGGAGGTGCTCGGTGCTCACGTACTCGTCCTTGAGACGTCCGGCCTCCGCCGCCGCGCGCTCGAGCGCGCCGCGGAGCCCCGGCCCCATCGCCGGCTCTTCCGGGCCGTAGACCTTCGGCTGCCGCGCCAGCGCCTGCTCGACCTTGGCGCGCAGCGGCCCGACGCCGATCTCCATCCGGCTGAGGACCGCGGCGGGAATCCCGTCGGGCTGGCTCAGGAGCGCGAGGAGCAGGTGCTCCGCCTCAACCTGGCTGTGATGGTGCTCTTTGGCCGCCGCCTGCGCGGCGACCAGGGCCTCCTGCGCTTTCTCGGTAAACTTGTCGAATCGCATCGCCATCGTCGTTCGCCTCGGTGCTTATGATTTTGTCGGCCGCGCTTCGTGGAGGCGGCGCATCTCTTCGAGCAGCTCGCGGTCCCGCGGGGTGAGCGGATCGGGGAGCGCCAGCCGGACCTTGACGAGCTCGTCGCCCGCCCCGGCGCCCCGCAGGTGGGGGAGGCCCCGGCCGCGCAGCCGGAGCGTCCGGCCGTCCCGCGTGTCGGGGGGGATCGTCATCGTCACCGGTCCGCCGAGCGTTGGAGCCTCGACCGTGCCCCCCAGCGCGGCGACCCACACGGGTACGGCAAGTTCGCATTGCACGTCGTCCTCCACGCGGGTGAACAGCGGATGCGGGGCGATCTCCACCGTCAGGTAGAGGTCCCCGGTCTGTCCCTGCCCGGCCGCCCGAATGCGCTGGCCATGCCGCACGCCGGGGGGGATCTTCACTTCGATCTTTCGGGTCTTCCTGGATCTCCCACCCGGGACCGCGACCGTCCGCGTCGTGCCGCGGTACGCTTCCTCGAGGGTGATCTCGACCGTCCCCGCGACGTCCTGCCCCGCTCGCGGCCGCTCGCTCCCTCCGGGCTCCTGCCGGCGGAGGAGGTCTTCAACGTTGAAGCCGGTGAAGCCCCGGCGTTCCCCTCGCCCGCCGGCGCCCTGGGGACCCGCCGCGAATGGCCCGGCACCGAGCCCGCCAAAGAGCTGCTCGAAGAACTCGCTGAACCGTCCCAGATCCCCGGGCGAGCCGTACACGGTGTACGTTCCGTCGTCGCCCTGCGCGGCCCCGCGGCGCAGGAGATCCTCCCACCCCCCGCCGTGCTCGCGCAACTCGAGCACCTGGTCGTACTTGGCCCGCCGGTCGGAGTCGCCGAGGACCTGGTGCGCTTCATTGATCTCTTTGAAGCGGGTCTCGGCCTGCTTGTTGCCGGGGTTGACGTCGGGATGGTACTGGCGCGCCAGCTTCCGGAAGGCCTGGTTGATGGCTTTCTGGTCCGCCTTGCGGTCTATCCCAAGGATCTTGTAGTAATCCTTGAACTCCATCGCGCGGCGCCCTTACCGTCCGGCTTTCTCCTCCGCGGCTTCGCCGACGACCACCACTTTGGCGGGCCGGAGGACCTCATCGTTGAGCATGTAGCCCCTGAGGGTCTCGGCGACGACCGTCCCGATCCCCGGCCCCGCGCCCTGCGGCGGCACAACCCCCACCGCTTCGTGCAACCGCGGGTTGAACGGCTTCCCCATCGCCTCGATGGGCCGCACGCCGAAGACATCGAGTTGCCCCAAAATCTGCCGGTGGGCGATCCGGAGGCCTTCGATCACCGCCTGCGCCGGGCTGTCCCGTCCGGGCGCCGCGGCGAGCGCGCGCTCGAGGTTGTCGACCACGGTGAGCACCAGACTAAGCATCTGCCGGCGGGTGCGCTCGGTGGCGTCCTGCCGGTCCCGCGCCGCCTGCTTCTTATAGTTTTCCAGGTCCGCGGCGGAATGAAGGAAGTGCTGCCAGTTCCGCTGGACATCCTCCCGGGCTTCCCGGAGCTTCGCCTGCAGCTCCT
>VBAO01000318.1 GCA_005883865.1 Candidatus Segetimicrobium genomatis | reverse complement strand
CATGATCAACGCCTCCCCGCGTTCCAGGACGTCGCGCGCCGCGCGGAACGCCCGGCGGTCGGGCTCCCCGCGACGCACGGAGAACGCGCCGCAGTGGGTGATCCACCACCGGAGCAGCGGGGGACGAAACAGCTCCTCCTTGGCCATGTAATGCACCGGGCGGCGGATCGCCGATCCGACGACCAGGGGGTCCAGGTCGCTGACGTGGTTGCTGACGATGAGGAGCGCGCCCGTTCGGGGTTCGTGGTGGCCCCCTTCGACCCGAAACCCGAAGATCGCGCGGAGCGCCAGCCGGATGATCGCCCGGGAGATCCTAAAGACCACGCGCGCGCTCCACCAGATCGACGATCCGGTCGACGATCTGATCCACCGTGAGCGTCGTGCTGTCGATGACCACGGCACCGGGGGCGACGCGCAGCGGCGCCACCTCGCGGGTGGTCGCGATCCGATCGTCTTCCGCGATGATCCGCCGGACCTCTTCGAGCGGCATCGGGGTGCCGGCCGCGGCCAGCTCGGCCTGGCGCCGCTGGGCCCGCACGTCAATGGAGGCGGTCAAGAACACCTTGACCCGGGCCTGGGGCAGGATAACTGACCCGATGTCCCGGCCTTCCATGACGACATCGCCCCGACCGCCCAGCGACCGCTGGAGCGCCTGGAGCGCCTCCCGCACCTCCGGCACCCGGGCGACCCGGGCCACGATCCGGTTGACCTCGACGTCCCGGAGCGCGGCGGTCACATCCTCGCCGTCGACCCGCACCCGCGCCGAGCCGTCGGGCCGCGGCTCCAGGGTGAGGGTGATCCCGCGGGCGAGCGCCGCCAGGGCGGCGGGGTCGTCCGCGGACAGGCCCCGCCGGATCGCGGCGACGGCGATCGCGCGGTACATGGCCCCGGTATCCACGTACTGGAAGCGGAGGCGCCGGGCGACCTCGCGAGCCACCGTGCTCTTGCCCGACCCCATCGGCCCGTCGATCGCCACGGCAAGACCCGCGCTCGCCTCGGCCACGGCGCCACCGATTCGGTGCGGGACCCGGCGGCTCCTACGCCCTATGGCCGGCGCGCGACCAGGCGGGCGGTGTCGATCGTCCGGGATCCGTCGGTCTCCGGCCCCTCGGCGTAGTCGAGGATCTCCCACCTGGCGAACATCCGGCGGGCTTCCTGAGGGCGCAGCGCGAATCGGCTCCGGGGGCTCGGCGCCTCGGGGTTCGCCACATGCGTCTCGAAGTAGAGGGTGCCCCCCGGGCGGAGCCACCGCCAGAAGCGGGGGATGAGCCGGCGGTCCAGGAAGAAGGTGTCGACGATGAGATCGTAGGAGGCGGACCGGCAGGCGAACGCCGCCGCGTCCGCGAGGATGAGGTTGATGCGGACGCCGGCGCCCCGCGCGCGCCGGTGGAGGATGCGCAGCCCCTCGAGCGAGAGATCGACCGCGTCGACCGTCCATCCGTGGCGCGCCAGGAGCACCGCGTGCCGGCCCAGCCCCGCGGCGACATCGAGCGCCCGCCCCGGCGGCCACCGGGGCAGCCAGCGCGCGAGCAGCGGGGAGGGCCCGACGTCGTGCCGCCGGTCCCCGGCGGCGTACCGGGCGTCCCAGCGGGCGCGGTCGTCACGCACGATGGGGGCGCGCCCGGGGCGATTGACGGCATGGCAGATGATTCCGTACCATCGTTCAGGCATGCCGCGCGTTCCACGGCCTCTCCTCGCGTTTCTCCTGGGTCTCACCGCCATTCGCCTGGCGCTCGCCGCCGCCCTTCCGGCGGGGGACGATGAGGCGTACTACTGGGAATGGTCCCGCCACCTCGCCGCCGGCTACGTGGACCACCCGCCGGCGGTCGCGTACCTCGTCTGGGCCGCGGTGGGGGTCCTGGGCCGCACCCCGTTCGCGCTGCATATGGTCGCGCTCGTGCTCTCGCTGGCCACAGCGCTGGCCCTCTGGATCCTCGCCCGCGAGGTCCTCGGACGCGACGACGCGGCGACGTGGACGGTCGTGCTGTTCTCGATCATCCCCGTATTTGCCGCGGGCTCGATGCTGACCGCGCCTGACGGGCCGCTGTTTTTCTGTTGGGTCATGACCCTGCTCTGGACCTGGCGGGCGGCGAACGGAACGCGGGGGGGAGCGTGGCTGGCGGCGGGCGGGTGGCTCGGGTTGGCGCTCCAGAGCAAGTATGCGGCGGTCGCCCTGCCGGTCTCGGTGGGGCTGTGGCTCCTCCTCTCGCCCGCCCACCGGCGGTGGCTGAGGCGGCCCGAGCCGTACGCCGGATGCGCGCTCGCCCTGGCGATCTTCGCGCCCGTGGTGTGGTGGAACGCCGAGCACCGCTGGATCTCCTTCGCGCTGACCGCGCTCGGCACATCGCGGTGGACCGACCGGGGGAACTTCCCCTTCTTCGTCGCGTCGCAGTTTGTCTATCTGGGCCCGGTGATGCTCCCGGCGCTCATCTGGGGGCTCGCGGTGGCGGCCCGCCGGGGGATCGCCGAGCGGGACGCGCGGTGGGGATTCCTCGCCGCCGCGGGGTGGCCGGTCGTGCTCGGCGCGTGCGCGGGCAGCCTCGTGGTGTGGGCGAAACCCCACTGGTCCGCCCCCGGATTCCTGACCGCGATCATCGCCACCGCCGGAATCGCCACCGAGCGTCCGCCCAGGCCCGGAGCGCCTCCCGGGTGGCTCGCGGGCGGGGTCCTGGCCGTGACCGCCGCCCTGGCCGCAGCCTTCTATGCCCTGCCCGTGCTCACGTCCACCATCGTGTCCCCCCGGCTCGACCCCGCCGCCAACTATTATGGCTGGTCGCAGGCCGGGCCGGCGATCGTCGCGGTGGCGCGGCGGGACGCCCACGGACCGTTCTTCATCGCGAGCGACTGGTATCAGGTCATGGCGCCGTTCGACTTCAGCACGGGCGGCGCGGTCCCGGCCACGACGATCACCGGGGACGACCAGTACAGATTCTGGACCAAGCTGGACACCCTGCGGGGCTGGGACGGGCTGTTCATCCGGGACAGCCGCCAGACCTACGACGTCGACCTGGCGCAGGTCTGTCAGTCCATCGAGCGCGGGCCGACCGTCCCCCTGGTTCGGGGACGCGTCGTGATCCGCGCCGTGGACCTCATGTGGTGCCGCCGCTTCACGGGGCGGGCGGTGCCGCGCCTGGGATCGTTCCGCTGGCTCCCCGGGGGCGGCGGAA
>VBAO01000327.1 GCA_005883865.1 Candidatus Segetimicrobium genomatis | reverse complement strand
TGTCCTCGACTACGGCTTCACCAGGTCGGATGTGACGTACGACGTTGCGCATGTCTGGGAAGGAAGGTTCTTCCGCCTCGAGCACCATCTCGACAGGTTCCTGAGGTCGGTCGGCCGGTTACACATGAGCCTGCCCGTCGATCGCGATCAGCTGCGGGCCATTCTCATCGAATGTGTGCGCCGGACCGGCCTGCGGACCGCGTATGTGGCCATGGTGTGCACCCGCGGGCGCCCGCCCCAAGGATCGCGAGATCTCCGCCGGTGCCTGAATCGCTTCTTCGCCTACGCGATCCCCTTCATCTGGATCGGAGGGCAGGAGCGCCAGGCCGGCGGCATCAGCGCGATCATCAGCGCGGTCCGCCGGACTCCAACGGAATCAGTGGACCCGACGGTCAAGAATTACAACTGGCTCGACCTCGACCAGGCTCAATTCGAAGCCTATGAGAGGGGAGCCGACGCGCCCATTCTCCTCGGGGTCGACGGGAACGTGACCGAAGGCCCGGGCTTCAACGTGTTCGCGGTGTTCGGAAGCAGGGTGGTGACGCCCGCTCGCGGCATGCTCGAGGGGATCACCCGGCAGACGGTGATCGACATCTGCCGCGGCCACGGCATTCCCATCGAGATCCGCTCGATGCCGGGCGAAACGTTGCGTGAGGCAGACGAAGTCTTCTTCACGTCAACGGCGGGAGGGATCATCCCGGTCGTCAGGCTCGACGACCGCATGCTGGGCAAAGGCGTGCCGGGGCCGGTGACGACGCGCATCCGTGACCTTTACTGGGAGAGGCACAGCGCTTCAGCCGAGGTCACCCCAATCCCCTACGAGACCTGAGGCGGACTCGGGCGGGAGCGCAACGGAGTCTTGGTCGCGCTCCGTCTAGCGTTCGCCGTTCACCCGCTGCCGGACTTCTGGGGTGACGGCGTGTCGGCGAATCGAGTAAACAGGTGCTGGGTCCGGATGCACCGGTCCTGGACGACCACGAGCCCCCGCTCGCGTGCCCGCGCCGCCGCCGCGTCATGCACGATCCCCTTCTGCGTCCAGATCGCCTTGAGGCGCGGCAGGTGGGCGAGGGCCGCCTCCACGATCGCCGGCACTTCGGCGCTCGGCCGGAAAACGAGCACGAGATCCACCTGACGGGCCAGGTCTGCCGGCAGGGCCGCCAAGGATGGGTACGCCGGCCGTCCCAGCGCCGCCGTCGCGGTCGGGTTGATCGGAACCACATCGTACCGGTGGCGGGACAAGTGGTGGGCGACGATGTGGCTGTCCTTGTAGGGGTTGCTGGACAGCCCGACCACCGCCACCGTCCGGCAGTGCTCCAGCACCCACCGGATCTGCGCTCGTTCGTCGAGGCGAGCGGCCGGCTCGTGTGCGGCGGTCTCGCTCACATCAACCCCCCGGCGCTTCGGATGTGGAGCTGCGAGATATTCTCGGCCACCCGCTCGCTGAACCCCGCCTGGAGCAACCGCTCCTTGCGGTTCCGGTTGAGTTCGTCGACAAACCGCCGGACGCGTTCCCGGCCGGGAGCGGTTGCGCCCGGGCCGCGTTCGCCGCCCGCGAGGATCGCAAGCGCCTCCTGGACGTGCCGCGGCAGGCCCGACACCTCGTACGTGAAGGCCAGCCGCGCCTCCAGCGCGTCGACGAACGCCTGGCCCACGGCGTCGGGATCGCGCTCGGCCGCGAGTTGCGTGCGGAGGCGCCCCACGCCGTAGGCCACGTGCCGCGCCTCATCCTCGAGCGACCGGACCATGATCTGCCTCGTCGCTTCGTCGGGGGCGATCTCGATCAGCAGGTGGAAGAGGTCCTTGAACGTCCCTTCGCCGAGGACGTGGAGCAGGAAGCTCGCCCGTGCGAAATCCTCTTGCATGAGCAGTCCTTTGATGGAGCTCTCCGTGCTCGCCGCCACTTCCCGCAGCCCCACGCCGTTCAGGTACAGCCGCTTCAGGAACACTTCGACGTGGCGCGCCTCGTCCATCACCTGCGTCGACAGGAAGAGCCCGACTTCGGTGTACGCGGGGTGAATCCGCCCGAGGAACTTGGCCGGGACGTACCAGGCAGCGTACTCCTGCTGGAGCATCCAGGTCAGGACATCCGCCAGCGCACGCTCGAGCTCAACGCCGACCCCGCGGCCCTCGGCCCAGGGGATATCCGTCGCCGCGTTCCACTGCCGGCGCTTGGCCCGTTCGATGAGCTCGTGGAGGTTGTCCGCCCACACTAGATCACGCCGTGTGATCGTGCCCGGGAGTCCCGGGGCCGGATGGGTCCTGCGGGCGCCCCGGAACATGATGCCCTCCGCCTCGACCTCGGCGGGAACGGGCGCCAGGGGGAGGTTGGAGAGCAAGAGGCTGCCGTCGGCCTCGAGCCGCGGCACGGGCCCATCGGCCGCGCCGGCATCGGCGGGTGCTACCGCGGCGTCCGGTTCCTTCCCGTCGCCCCGCGTCATTGCACGATCTTGACGTCGTACTCGAGCTGGACCGGGTTGCGGATCGTGTTCACCACGGGCGAGAGGTTGACCGCCCGGTACGCGATCTCGTCCAGGAGCGCCCCCTCGGCGTCACACCGGACGAAAATCGCGACCCGGATCTGCTGATACCCCGAGTTTCCCTCGCGAATCCCGAGAAAGGATGGGAGGTCGATCGTCCCGTCCACCTGGATCTCCAGCTCGTGGACCGTCACCTCGCGCAGGGCGGCATTGGCCAAGAACCCGGTCGCGATGCACCCGCCGATCGCGCCCAGCACCGCTTCGCTCGCGGCCATCGCCTGGTTGGTCCCGCCGAGCCACTCCGGCTCATCGTAGCCATGGGGGGGCACATCCCGCGTATGCGCCTGGCTGTGCAATCCGTTGATCCACCGGACGCGGGCGCCGCGCGCGAACCGGGACATCTCCCGGCTGTAGTCCGGATCCGTGTCCATCCGCGACGCGAGCGTGACGACCGTTCGGACATCCACCCCGTTGATCTTCGACGCAACTCTCGTCTCACCCATGACACTCCTCCTTGGCGCCACGCGCAGGGCATCGTGCGCGCGGGGACCGAAACGCAGTCATCCCTTGTGGGGAAGCGGAAGCGGGGCGGCTCGAGCAGGCCTAGGCGAAGCGTCGCGAAGCCGCACCCGATCTCCGCAGGAGACAGATGCAGCCGCGGGGAGCGTATTTCGTCAA
>VBAO01000326.1 GCA_005883865.1 Candidatus Segetimicrobium genomatis | reverse complement strand
GAGATGGTACTGGATCTCCGGGTTGTCCGGGAGCTTAGCGGCACTGTCCTGCAACAGGCTGAGGGCCCGTTGGTAGATGCCCCGCTTGTAGAGAATCCATCCCAGCGTGTCCGTGATGGTCGGCTCCTCGGGCGCCACTTCCTTGGCCATCTGGGCGAGCTGGAGGGCCTTTTCTTGATCACCCCCGTACTCGGAGTAGATATAGGCCAGATTGTTCGCGGCCACGACGAATCGCGGCTTGAGCGCCAGAGCCTTCTCGTAGGCCTCGCGCGCCCTCGGAACGTCTCCCTTTTGGAGGGAGACGACGCCGACCAGCATGAGGGCCACAAGGTTCTCGGGACGAACCTTCAGCGCGGCGTTGGCCTTCTCCAAGGCCTGTTCGTACTTCCCTGCGGCCGCATAGAGCTGACCCAGCGCGAGATAGGCTCCGACCAGGCTCGGCTCGAGCTCGAGCGCCTTCAGGTAGGCCGCCTCGGCCAGTTCCACCTGCTCTTGCGCGGCATAGGCTCTGCCGAGGAGGACATGGAACGCGCCCGACGTCGGCACGAGGGCAATCTGCCTTTTGATTCGCTCGGTGGCCGCCTTCGGCTGTTTTTCGGCAAAGACACTCGCGGCGAGCTGGGCCAGCGGCTCGGCAAAACCGGGAGCGAGCGCCAGCGAGCTCTCGAATTCCCGCGTTGCCGCCGCGCGTTTCCCCTGTGCCCGGAGAGCGAGCCCGACGAAGTAGGGTCCTCGTGGGTCCCGGGGCGCCCGCGCAGCGAACTTGCGGTAGACTTCGGTCGCCTTGCCGGGCTCCCGGTTCGCCAAGTACGCCGAGCCTAGCAGGACGTACGCCCTGCCCTCGTTCGGCTGCTTGGCGATCAGCGTCTCCAGCATCTCGATGGCCGGCGCGGGGGCCCCCGTCTTGACGTTCAGCTCTCCAAGCGCGAGCGTGGCCTCGACGAAGTCGGGCGCGATCGCGATCGCCTCCCTCAGCTCCGACTTGGCCTGCTGGAGGTTCCCTGCCTGGAGTTGGGCCAGCGCCAGTTGGTAATGGGCAGGGGCAGCCCTCGAGTCGAGCTTTAGGACCTTCTGGAAGTCCTCGATCGCCTCGGAGGGCTGGCGCCGAGCGAGACGCACCCGCCCCCGGAGCAACAGGCCGTCGGGATCGGACGGATTCTGCGTGAGGATTGCCTCGAGGGCCGTCTCGCTCTCATCGTATTTCCCTTCGGTGAACGCGATCTCGGCGAGCCGACGCCGGGCCGGAAGATACGCGGGGACCTTCTCCAGGATTTCCGCGAGGACCCGTTTTGCCTCGTCCGGCTTGCGCGCGGCGACATAGAAATCTGCAAGCCTGACGCCCGCCAGCGAGCTGACGGGCACAAGGTCGGCCGCCGCCTTGAACTCTCGCTCTGCCTGGGCGACGTCCCGCTTGCCGACGTAGAACTCCCCGAGAGCGAGATGGGCGTCCACCGACTTCGGCTCCCTGGTCACCGCCTCCGTGAGGGCGGCCTCGGTCGCCGCCGGATCCTGCTTCCGGAGGTAGAGGGACGCGAGCGCGAGCTGGAACTTCGCTCGGTCTTCGAAGTCAGCCCGTGCTGCCTCGAGGCGACGAAGGGCAGCGCCCACTTCCTCGGGCGTCCTCGCCGCCCAGGCCACCAGGAGGAGGGCGTCGAGCCTCTTCGGGTCTCTGTCGAGGACGTAGGCTGCCTCCTCCTGAGCCTCCTTCGGCCGGACCCCCAGGAGATAGATCGCCCCGAGCTTGAGGCGGACGTCGAGGTTTTCGGGGGAGAGCTCCTTTGACTTCAGGAGATAGGGAAAGGCCAGCCCCATTTCTCCGAGTTCGTAGTGAGCGAACCCGACTTGCTGGAGGGCGTAGCGGTGGCCGGCCTCGATCTCGAGGACGTTTCGGTATTCGATGACAGCTTCGCGATACTGCTTCCGTCCGAAATACCTGTCGCCGCGCTGCAGATGACGGGCCGTTTGCGCTTCGGGTGATCGACCGCAGCCCGCGATGACCGTCAGCCCGATGACCAGGAGGAGCACCCATTTAACAGACACTCGTGACCTCGCTCCGTTCACTCGGGAAGGTCCTCGCCCAAGCTCGGGCACGCGGCGTGGATTGACTTGAAGACACGGTCTGCCCTCCGGGCCAACCTCTGGGACCAATGTGGCGTTGAACACAGTGGGCAACCCACTCGTGTCCGCCAATGGACCGACGGTAGATTCGCGAACGGAGTAGAAGACGAGGTTGTCGTCGGGGACATGGATGAGACGGACAACGTCAGCCGCGCCTCTGCCGGGCTCGGTGGTCAAGCCCGCACTTTCGTTTTGACAGGTGCCGGACCTGGCGAGGATTGCTCAACACAGAAACGAGGAAGTGGCGCGACATCTGGCCGGTTCGCTTCTCGTTGAATCCCCACC
>VBAO01000325.1 GCA_005883865.1 Candidatus Segetimicrobium genomatis | reverse complement strand
CTCGTATACCCGACGACCGCATTCACCTTCTCATCCAACGCCAGGCGCCGGAACTGGACCACCTGCGCGTCGGGCGTTCCGGCCTCGTCCACGATCAGGAGCTTGACCTTGACGCCCCTGAGGCCGCCCTCCTGGTTCCACTTGTCGACCAGCCACACCGCGGTGTTCTTGTCTGGCACGCCGAACGTGGCCGCCGGTCCCGAGAAGAAATCCACAAAGCCGACCTTGAGCTCGGAAGGCGCCCCCGCCGGCATCCCCGAGGTGGCCGGGACGATCGCCAGGACACCCAAGAACCCCGAGATGAATAGGCTCAGCCATCGATACGCGGTCGACCTGGATACCTTCCGCATGTTTGGTCCCCCCTTCAACGTACGCTTCGCCCGCGTTCCGCGATCGACCGATGCTTCGCACACGCCGAGGGAAATCCCTCCGGGGAGCGCACCGCGGGCCGACCCCGTGGGAGTGGGCGTGGCGGAGGGGAGTGGGAATCGAACCCACCACGGGCCGTGAGGCCCGTCGGCAGTTTTGAAGACTGCGAGGCCCACCAG
>VBAO01000324.1 GCA_005883865.1 Candidatus Segetimicrobium genomatis | reverse complement strand
CTCCGCGGGGCACCAGGTTCCCTGCGGCCTCCATCACGGCCGCGGGCCGCCCCGGGCCAGCACGCGCTTATCCCCCACCCGCCGGGTCAGGTGGGTGGCGTCGAAATGCTCCAATACCGCGAGCGCATACTTCCGGCTGGTGCCGAGTTGGTCCCGCAGCACCGCCACGGTAATCTCCCCGTGCTCGCCGACGTACGCCGTCACCAGGGTCTCGATCTCCTGGAGAACCTCGCGATGAAAGATGATCTCGGCCCCGACGTTGACCAGCAGGCCGTCGTCGAGCAGGGCCTGCAGCATCCGTTCGGCCGCCTCCCGGTCTCGGAGCCCGGCCAGCGCGTCGTCCCGAGCGGGCGGGGCGTACCGGCCGCGGCGGAACGCGTCCTCCATGGCGTCACGCGCCGCAGTCTCGGGCGCAGATCGGGACGGGGAGAACTCGCCGAGGCGCACGAACCCGGCCTCGATCGCGATCCGGCCGCCCCCGGCGAGCGCATCCAGCGCGTGCCCGTACAGGCGGTCGTCGCCCGAACCAAAGGCCCGGTTCTTGAGCTCGTCGCGGGGCATCCCCCGCCTCCACGGTGGTCCCGCCCGGCCCCGCCGAGAGGAGCGCCGCGGCCAGGCGGCCCTCGAAGCCCGATCCCTCCTCGGCGACCACGGCCTGCGCCGCTTTCGCGCCCCTGCGGCGGAGCGCGGCATGGGCGGTGATGACCTCCCCGCCCCCGACGGTGATCATCGGGGAGTAGCGGCGGAGGACAAACGCGTCGCCGCGGGCCACGATGGTCGGCCGCTCGAGCCGCAGCTGCCCCACGCCGGTCTCCCCGGGACCGAGCCGGCCCCGGTCGAGCAGGCGGAGCCGCCCGATCACCTCGTCCGCCCCGGCGTACATGCGGATCCGTTCGTGATGGCTGAGCGGCGGCGCCCCTGCGAGCAGACGGACGCGCACATCGAGCAGCGCGGTGGGCTGCAGGCTGCGGGGAGACGCGAGCACGTGCCCCCGTTCGATCTCATCCTTGGCCGCCCCGACGATATTCAGCGCCACCCGCTGGCCGGCCGCCGCGTCGCCGACGGCCACCCCGTGGCTCTGCACCTGCCGGACGCGCACCTCCCGGCCGAGGGGCAGGAGCTCGAGCGCATCGCCGACCCGGATTCGCCCGGTCCAGAGCGTCCCGGTCACCACCGTCCCGAACCCGGCCATGGTGAAGCTCCGGTCGATGGGCAACCGGACCGGCGCCTCCGCCGGCCGGGGGGCGAGCTCCCGAAGGCCGTCATCGATCGCGGCGACGAGCCGGGGGATCCCCGCCCCGGTGCGGGCGGAGACCGGAAGCACCGGGGCGCCTTCCAGGAACGTTCCGGCGACGAGCGTCCGAATGTCCTCGGTGACGAGTTGCTGCCACTCGAGATCGGCCACCAGGTCGACCTTGTTCAGGACGACGATCCCCCGATCCACGCGAAGGAATCGCAGGATGTCGAGGTGCTCCCGTGTCTGCGGCATGACCCCCTCGTCCGCGGCGACCACAAGGAGGACGAGATCGATCCCGGTGGCGCCGGCCAGCATGTTCCTGATCAGGCGCTCATGCCCCGGAACGTCCACGAGGCCGACCCTGAGACCGCTCGGCAGGTCGAAGTGGGCGAATCCCAGATCGATGGTCATCCCCCGGCGCTTCTCTTCCTCGAGCCGATCGGGGTCGATGCCGGTCAGCGCTCTCGCAAGCGCGCTCTTGCCGTGGTCGATGTGGCCGGCGGTTCCGACGACGGCGTAGCGGGAGGCCTTCGGCGAGGCGCCGGGGGGGATGCCCGCCCGGGGG
>VBAO01000172.1 GCA_005883865.1 Candidatus Segetimicrobium genomatis | reverse complement strand
GCCGCCGAAGGCGGAGGCCCGGGAGAGTTTGCCCGGGCCTCCGCGGAAAACGCTTTAGTGACTTGAGTTACTTGGCGCGGGACGCCGCCTGCAGCACGGCCCGCTTCGTGTACACGGTCGCGAGGTGCGCCCGGAACTGCCCCGAGGCGTACAGGTCGCCCTGCGGGTCGGCCCCGTCCGCGGCGTGGGCGGCCGCGTTGGCCACCGACGCCTCATCGAGCGGCTTGCCCACGAGCGCCTGCTCCACCGCCGTGGCGCGGTAGGCCTTTCCCGCGACTCCGGTGATCCCGATGGCGGCGCGCTGGCACTTCCCGCCGCTGACCGCCACCACCGCGGCGACGCCGACGACGGCGTAGCCGCTCGCCGGATGCGGGTGCTTCGCGTACGCCGCCCCGGTGCCGCGCGCAAGCACGGGCACGCGTACCTCCGTGACGATCTCATTGGGCTTGAGGGCGGTCGTGAGCATCTCCACGAAGAACGTCGAGCGCGAGGATCGCCGCCGGATAGTCCGCGGCGGGGTCGGCGTGGGCCATGCTCCCGCCGATGGTGCCCCGGTTCCGCACCTGCATGTCGCCGATCACGGCGGCAACCTCGGGCAACAGCGGGCATTGCGCCTTGAGCACGGCGCTGTGCTCGATGGCGTCGTGGGTCGCCAGCGCGCCGATCGCGATCTTTTGGCCGTCGGCCTTGATCCCGTCCAGCCCGCCGATCCGGCCGATGTCGACGATGACCTTCGGCTGCGCCAGCCGGAGCTTCATGATCGGAAGGAGGCTGTGCCCCCCGGCCAGGAGCTTCGCATCGTCCCCGTGCTTCTCGAGCAGACCGATCGCCTCGCTGACGGACTGAGGCGCGAAGTACTCGAACGCCGCGGGAATCAAGGTCCCTTCACCTCCCCAATCTCTTCTTGCCGTGGATCGCGGTCCAGATCCGCTCCGGTGTGAGCGGCATGTCGAGGTGCGTGATGCCGTACGGACGCAGGGCGTCCACGACCGCGTTCACGACCGCCGGCGTGCTCGCGATCGTGCCGGTCTCGCCGACCCCCTTCACGCCGAGCGGGTTGTGCGGCGAGGGCGTCTCCGTGCGCGCCGTCTCGAACATGGGGAACATGTGCGCCTTGGGCACGGCATAGTCGGCCATGGTGCCGGTCAGCAGCTGCCCGTCCGGCCCATAGGCCGCCCCCTCGTACAGGGCCTGGGCGATCCCCTGGACCACGCCGCCGTGCACCTGACCGTCGACGATCAGCGGATTGATCACGCGGCCGCAATCGTCGACCGCGATGTAGCGCTTGAGCTCGACCTGCCCGGTCCCCGCATCGACCTCGACCACCGCGACGTGCGCCCCGAACGGGAACGTGAAGTTCGTGGGATCGAAGAACGCCGATTCTTCCAGCGCCGGCTCGACCCCGGCCGGCAGGTTCCACGCGAGATACGCCTGGAGGGTGACCTCCTGGATGGTCTTGGCGCGGTCGGGGCTCCCGCGGACGGAGAACCGCCCCTGATCGAACACGATGTCCTGCACCGAGGCCTCGAGCAGGTGCGCCGCGATCTTCGCGGCCTTCTCCCGGACGCGGCGGGCCGCGAGCGCAATCGCCGCGCCCCCCACCACCGTGGTGCGGCTGCCGTAGGTGCCCCATCCCATCGGGACCGCGGCGGTGTCGCCGTGCACGACCTCGATGTCGTCGATCGGTAGCCCGAGCTCGTCGGCGACGATCTGGGCAAAGGTGGTCTCCTCGCCCTGCCCGTGCGGTGAGGTGCCGGTGAAGACGGTGGCCTTCGCGGTGGGGTGCAGCCGGACGATCGCGCTCTCCCACAGCCCGCCCTGAAAGCCGGTCGAGCCGACCACGGGGGACGGCCCCAACCCGCAGATCTCGACGTAGGTGCTGAGGCCGATCCCGAGGTGCTTGCCGTTCCGCGGGCCGCGCTTCTGCTCCTCGCGGAGGCGCTGGTACCCGGTCATCTCGAGCGCCCGGTCGAGGGCCGGGCCGTAGTTCCCGCTGTCGTACGCCAGCCCCGCGGCGATGGTGTACGGGAACCGCCCGGACGGGATGAAGTTCTTCCGGCGGACCTCGGCGGGATCCAGGGTGAGCTTGGCGGCCACCAGGTCGACGATGCGCTCGATCAGGTAGGTGGCCTCGGGCCGGCCCGCGCCCCGGTACGCGTCGACCGGGGTGGTGTTGGTGAACACCCCGTAGACCCCGTAGTCGATGTTGGGGATCGTGTAACACCCGGTCAGCATCAGACCGTGCAGGATCGTCGGGATCCCCGGCGCGGCGGTCGACAGATAGGCGCCGAGGTTCGCCCACGTCCTCCCCCGGAGCGCGGTGATCGTCCCATCGCGGCGGGCCGCCACCTCGAGGTCCGTGATGTGGTCGCGCCCGTGGATGGTGGCGAGGTAGTTCTCCTGCCGGGCCTCGGTCCACTTCACCGGCCGGTCGGTGGCGCGGGCGCAGAACGCGATGATCGCCTCATCGGCGTAAAAGGGGATCTTGCTCCCGAACCCGCCGCCCACCTCGGGAGCGACGATGCGGATCTTGTGCTCCGGCAGCCCGGTGACGAGGGACATGACGAACCGGGCGATGTGCGGGTTCTGCGTCGTGTACCAGACGCTCAGGTCGCCCGAGCCGCTGTTGTACTGCGCCACTACGGCCCGGGGCTCCATCGCATTCGGGATGAGCCGCTGGTTGACGAAGCGCTGCGCCAGGACGATGCCGTCCCGTTCGGCCTCCTTGAACGCCGCCGCGGTCGCCTCGCTGTTCCCGATGATCCACTTGAACGCGAGGTTGTTGGGGACATCGGCGTGAAGCTGAGGCGCGCCCGGGGCCATCGCCTTCTGCTGGTCGACGACCGCGGGCAGGGGCTCGTAGTCCACGCGGACCAGCGCGGCCGCGTCGCGCGCGGCGAATCGGTCCTCCGCCACCACGACCGCCACGCCGTCGCCCGCATAGCGCACGGTGTCCACCGCGAGGGCGGGGTGCGGCGGGGTCTTGAGTTCGGCGTTGGGAATGAGCCACGCCGTCGGGATCGGGTTGATGACGCCCTGGAGATCCTTCCCGGTAAAGACGGCCACCACCCCCGGGTGCCGTCGGGCCGCGTCGACGTCCACCCGCCTGATCCGCGCGTGGGCGTGCGGGCTGCGGACGATCTGCGCGAAGGTGAGCCCTGGAAACCGCAGGTCGTCGGTGTAGGTCGCTCGGCCCGTGATCAGCCGGGGATCTTCACGCCGCTTGATGCTGGCTCCGAAGAGCTTGCTGACGGCCATCGCTCCCTCACCCCCCCGGCTACGCGGAGCGACCGGCTTTGGTCGAACCGGCCCGCATCGTGCGGGCCGCGTGCTGGATGGCGTTGACGATGTGCTGGTAGCCGGTGCACCGGCAGAGGTTGCCCTCGATCCCCCACCGGATCTGCTCATCGGTGGGCTCGGGGTGGCGCTGGAGCAGATCGACGGTGGCCATGATCATCCCAGGCGTGCAGAAGCCGCACTGCAGGCCGTGCTCCTCCCAGAACCCCTCCTGGATGGGATGGAGCTTGCCGTCCTGCGCCAGGCCTTCAATGGTCTGGAGCGACGCGCCGTCCGCCTGGACCGCCAGCAGCGTGCAGGACTTGACGGCCTTGCCGTTCATCAGGAGCGTGCAGGCCCCGCAGTTGCTGGTATCGCACCCCACGTGCGTGCCGGTGAGCCCCAGCACTTCCCGCACGTAGTGCACCAGCAGGAGCCGCGGCTCGACCTCGTGCGTGTGCCGAACGCCGTTGACGGTGACCGTGACACTCCGCTTCACGATGTTCCCCCCTTCGCCCCACTCCCACGCAAGCAACCCATCGGGCCGGCGTGGCCCCGACCCGGACACCCTTCGCCGGCCATGATGCCGATGAAGACCGGCAGATGCAGGCGCTAATGAGATCTCTGGTGGGTGTTGAGTGCTGCGGCTGCAGCGAACGGACCGGCGCCGAAATATCGTGTGAGTGCATTATATCGAGCGGTTTCAACGCGAAGCAAGGGTTTGTTGCGGCTCTCCGACCAGCATGTTAGCATCGGCCCGGGGAGGAGGGATCCAGATCGAGCGTGTGTTTGCTGCGGCTGCGGTCCTGATCCTGCCCGGGGCGGCCCGAATCGAGTTCGCCGCCGCGCCGATCGCTTCCCGGTAGCATGGAGGCGGCGATCCAGGTCTTCATCGGCGGGGTGTTCACCGGGGCCGTCTACGCGGTCGCCGCGGTCGGATTGACCCTGATCTTCCGCGTCGGCCGGGTGGTCAACCTGGCGCACGGCAGTTTCTTTGCGCTCGGCGCCTACATCGCCTACCAGGTCACATTCCTCGGCCTGCCCGCGCTGCTCGGGGCCGCGCCGGCGGCGGCCATGGGCCTGCTGCTCGGCTCTGCCGTCGATCGCACCGTCGTTCGCCCGCTCCGCCGGGAGACCCTGACCGTGGCCACCGTCCTCCTCGGGCTTGCGATCCTGGCGGAGGAGGGGGTTGCCCTGGTCTGGGGGATATCGCCCCATTCGGTGCCGCTTCGCCTGCCCACGCTCCTTGTCGGCCGGATCGTGTTGGGGGTCGAGCAGGCGGCCGCGGCGGGAATCGCCGCCGTCTGCCTCGGCGCGGTGGGCCTGTACCTGCGGACGAAGCCGGGGCTGGGGATGCGGGCGGCCGTCGCAGACCCCGACATTGCCGCCATGGCCGGGATCGATGTGGAACGCCTCCAAACGGCCACCTTCGGCGTGGCCTGCGCGATGGCCGCGACTGCCGGGGCACTGCTCTCCCCACAACTCACCCTCTCGCCTGCGATGGGACGCGCTCCCCTCATCCTCTCGCTTGCGATGGCGGCCGCCGGAGGACCGGACCGCCTTTGGGGCACGCTCGTCGCGAGTTTCGTGGTCGGGCTCGCGTCGACCGTCGTCGCCTTCTATCTGGACCCGGCATGGTCGTATCTGCTCGCCCTCTTCGTGCTGATGAGCGCCGTCATCTGGCGCGCCGACGGGGGGCTCAGCCGGATACGGTCATGACCCGGCATCCCTCGCCCATCCCGCAACCTACCCGACGGTGACGCCGTGGCGGGTCGCCTGGTGCCTGGTCCCGCTCGGGCTCGCCTTGGCGGCCCAAGACCGGTCCACCCTCTCCATCCTTGCGCTCGCCGCTGTGCAGGCCCTGTACGCGGCCAGTTGGGACCTCGCCGGCGGCGTTTGTGGGCAGCCGACGCTTGGGCACGCGCTGCCCCTCGGGACCGGGGCGTACACTACCGCCCTCGTGGCCGGATGGGGACTGGCGCCGCCGCCCGTGGCGGTCGCCGTCGGGGCGCTCGCCGGCGGGCTGATCGCCACGCTGCAGGGAACCCTCGTGGCCCGGCTCCAGCGGGTCTCGGTCGCGCTCGTGACGCTCGCCACAGCCGAGTGTGCCCACGAGATCAGCAGGATGGTCAGGTTTCTCTGGCGCGGAGGGATCACCGTGGGCGGGGACAGCGGCGTCCCGGCATTCGTCTATCCCCCGGGTGAGGCCGCCGCGGCACGGCTGGCCGCGGCGGCGCTTGCCGCGGGACTGATCGGGCTCTTGTGGATCGCGCATTCGGGCCCGGGGCTGGCGATGCGCCTCGTCCGCGCCGATGAGCGACTCGCCGCCGCTTCCGGCATCGATGTCGCGCGGGTCCGCACGCTGGCCTTCACCATCGCGGGGACCACCGCGGGCCTCGCGGGGGGGCTCCTGGCGTTCCTGATCGGACGCGCATCGCCGATGATGCTGGCGCTGGGGTCCAGCCTGTTTGCGATGGCCATCGCGGGGGTGGGCGGCCTCGGCTCGATCATCGGGCCGGCGGCGGTCGCCTACGCGGCGGCCGCCGTCTTCCAGATGCTGGACATTCCCGGAACGGTCCGCCTGCCGGTGTACGCCGTCATGCTCATTGCCGCCGGGCTCGCGCCCTCGGTCGCGGCGGCGCTTGGAGTCGCCCGCAGAGGGCGCGCTGGGAAATGATCCGGGACGCCGGAGGGCCGGCCGCATCCGAAGCCCGGCTGCTGCGGGTCGAGGGTGTGGTCAAGCGCTTCGGCGGCGCCACCGCCCTCAACGGGCTGATGCTCTCGCTGGGCGCCGGAGAGTCCTTGGGGGTCACGGGGCCGAACGGGAGCGGAAAAACGACCCTACTCAACGTGATCTCCGGGGTCGTCCGTCCCGACCTGGGGCGGGTGTGGCTCGCCGGGCTGGACATCACGGGGTGGCCGCCCCATTTGATCGTGCGCGCCGGCGTCGCGCGGACGTGTCAACCGTCGCGACTCCCGTTGCGCCTGACCGTCGAGCAGTACGTTGAGGCGGCGACGCTCCACCGGCGCCTCGGACGCTTCAGGCGCCGCCGGGTGGTGAATCAGGTCCTGGACCTCACAGGCCTCACGGACCTCCGGAAACGGGACGCGTCGACGCTCTCGTCGGGGGAGAGCCGGCGCGTCCAAGTCGGGCACACCCTTGCCACCGGCGGGCGGCTGCTTCTTCTGGACGAACCCTTTGCGTCGCTGAGCCCGGGGGACGCCCCGGAGGTGCTTTCCGTCCTCCGCCGCCTCCGGGGGCAGGGTCTGGCGATCCTGCTCGTCGCACACACCGCAACGGTATTTCAGGCGTTGTGCGACCGGATCGCCGTCGTCGAGGCCGGACGGGTGGTCCGAACCGGCTCTCCTGCCGAGGTGCTGCGTGCTTGAGATCCGCGACCTACGCGTCCGCTACCCGCGCGGCCCGCTGGCCCTGGACGGCGTGAGCCTGATCGCGCACCCGGGCGAGGTCATCGCGGTCGTCGGGCCGAACGGAGCGGGCAAGTCCACCCTGCTGCGGGCGGCAGCCGGGTTCATCGCCCCGGAGGCCGGCACCGTCAGTCAGGACCGCGTCTCCCTCACGGGCCTCGCGCCGCACCAGCGGGCGGCCCGGGGAATCGCCTACGCCCCTGCACGTGGCCGGATCCTGGCGGCGCTCTCGGTGTGGGACAACCTGGTGATCGGGGCCTGGCTCCGCAGAGACCGGGACGCGGTCGCGCGCGACCTCGCGCGGGTCTTTGAGTGGTTCCCGGCGCTCGAGGCGCGCCCGCGCCGTCCAGCCGGAGCCCTGTCCGGCGGCGACCGTCAGCTGCTGGCGTTCGGCCGGATCCTGATGTCCGCGCCGCGGGTGCTGCTGCTCGACGAGCCCCTCGCCGGCCTCGACGCCGAGGAGCGCCGGCGCGTCGTCTCGGTCATCAACGTCGTCAAAGGGCAAGAGGCCGCGGTCGTGCTCACCGAGCACCACCCCGCCGGGATCCGCGAGATCGCCGACCGCGCCTACGGCCTCAAAGGAGGCCGCGTCGTGTTCGGCGGTTCGGCGGAGGCCCTCGTGCGCACGAGCGCCTTTACGGAGGTCTACGACTGACCGGCCCTACTCGACTTCGACGATCGCCTCGATCTCGACGGTGATGCCGTTGGGGAGAGAGCCCATGCCCACGGCCGAACGGGCGTGCTGGCCTTTTTCGCCGAAGACCTCGACGAACAGATCCGAGCAGCCGTTGATCACCTTGGGCTGGTCGCCGAACTCCGGCACGGCGTTTACCATCCCGAGGACCTTGACGACGCGTTTGACGCGGTCGAGGGTCCCCAGCGCATCCTTCATCACTGCGAGCAGCACGAGGCCGACCGAGCGGGCGTGCCGGTTGGCCTCGTCCACAGACACGTCCCGGCCGACCTTGCCCTTCGGGACCGACCCGTCGGGGTTCTGCGGGCCCTTGCCCGCGAGGAAGAGGAGATTCCCCGTTCGAACGGCGTGGACATAGGTCCCGGCGGGCTTCGGGAGGGGCGGCAGTTGGATCTTGAGCTCCTTGAGGCGCGCGTCGGCCGGCATGACCGCTCCTTTCTGGTGCGGGCTGGGTTGCTTCGACCACATTGATTGGAGACGCCCTTATGATTATCCTGGTGAGTGGCCGAGCCTGATCTGCGCTGTCATCCTGAAGTTCCAGGAGCGCCGGAATGCCGTCGACCCCCCAAGACGAAATCGAGCGCCGGATCGAGGCGCTGCGGCGCCATCTCCGGGCCGGTTCATTGGACGCCGCCCTGATCGCTCAGAACATCGATCTCTTCTACTTCACCGGCAGCATGCAGAGCGGAGTGCTGATCGTTCCGGCGGCCGGCGAGGCCGTCTACGCGGTGCGCCGGGTGCTCGAGCGGGCGCGACGGGATAGCCCGCTGTCGCAGATCGTCCCGCTCGAGAGCTACCGGCAGCTGCCCGCCTTGGTCGGATCGGCGGCCGGCGGACCGCCCCGGCGAATCGGACTCGAGCTGGATGTGGTCCCCGTGCTCGTCAAGGACCGGATCGCGGCGGGATTCGAGGACGTCGAGTGGATCGATGTCTCGCCCGCGATTCGCGCGATCCGGTCGGTGAAGTCCCCGTTGGAGCTCGACAAGATGCGCGCGGCGGCCACGATCTCGGTGGTGATCCTCGAGACGGCCATGCAATCGCTCCGGGAGGGAATGACCGAGCTCGAACTGGCCGGCCGCGTGGAAGCCGCGGCGCGGCGCGCCGGACACCAGGGGTTGGTGCGCATGCGCGGGTGGAACCAGGAGGTCTTTTTCGGCACGCTGTCCAGTGGGGAGGCGGGCGCCCTCCAGAGCTTCCCCGACCTCCCCCTGGCCGGCGAGGGACCGAGCGCGGCGAGCCCCATCGGGGCCGGACGGCGCCGCATCGTCGCCGGGGAACCCGTGATCCTCGACTACGTCGCGGCCCTGGATGGATACCTGTGCGACCAGACCCGCACGCTGGCGATCGGCGCGCTGCCCGAGAAGTTCGCCCGCGCCCACGACGCCGCGGTGGGGATCCTGACGAACGTCCAGGCCGCGATCCGCCCGGGCGCCACCCCCCAGGTGCTCTACCGCCGCGCCCTGGAGCTCGCGGAGAAGTTCGGGGTCGCCGACCACTTCATGGGGCACGGATCCCTCCGGGCGCGGTACCTGGGCCATGGGGTCGGCCTCGAACTCGACGAGTGGCCGATCCTGGCGGAGAAGTGGACGCAACCGCTCGAGGTGGGCCAGGTCTTCTGCGTTGAGCCGAAGATCGTGTTCCCCGGCGAAGGAGCGGTGGGGATCGAAGACGAGTTCGTGGTGACACCCGAGGGGGCCGAGCGCCTCACCCGGCCGGACCAGCGCCTGTTCACGGTCTAACTCCGGGGCCGGCGGCGCCGCGCGGAGACCGGGCGGCGGAGGAGGGACGGGCGCGGACCGGAAGGAACCACACGGGTGGCGCGTCCGCCTTCGGGACCGGGGATGCCGGGGATGCCGCGGACATGCCCTCGGGGAACGCTCGGCGAAGGAGGCTCGATCCATGGCTCGCGCCCACGAAACGCAAATCATGACCGAGGTCAGTGAGGCGGAGATCGCCGTCCATTGGAAGGAGGAAGCGCACTACCTCCCCCCCGCCAAATTCATCGGGCAGGCGAATCTGACGGACCCGGCGATCAACCAGCGATTCAGCCTGGACCGGTTTCCCGAGTGCTTTCGGGAGTACGCCGACCTCTTGACCTGGGACCACTACTGGCACACGACGCTCGATACCAGCAACGCCCCGTACTGGAAATGGTTTGTCGGCGGCAGGCTCAACGCGTCCTACAACTGCGTGGACCGCCACTTGAGACGGCACAAGAACAAGGCCGCGTTCATCTTCGTCCCCGAGCCGGAGGACGAGTCGCACGCGGCCATCACGTATCAGGAGCTGTACGTCAGGGTCAACGAGATGGCCGCCCTGCTCAAGGATTTCGCCGGGTTGCGGGCCGGGGATCGCGTCACGCTCCACCTGCCGATGACCCCGGAGCTCCCGATCACGATGCTGGCCTGCGCCCGGCTGGGGGTCATTCACTCGGTGGTGTTCGGCGGATTCAGCGGCGAGGCGTGCGGCATCCGGATCGCGGATTCCGGGAGCCGCGTCCTCATCACGATGGACGGATACTACCGGAACGGGAAGCTTCTGGACCACAAGCCCAACGCGGACATCGCCGTCGCCACCGCCCAGAAGGAAGGCCAGAAGGTGGACAAGGTCCTGGTGTGGAGGCGGCTCAGGGACAGGCCGGCCACGGCGGCCCCGATGGTCGATGGGCGCGACTTTGTGGTGAACGACCTCCTCAAGAACTACGCCGGGGACCACGTGCAACCCGTGTCGATGCCGGCCGAGGCGCCCCTCTTCCTCATGTACACGAGCGGGACGACCGGACGGCCGAAGGGGTGCCAGCACAGCACCGGCGGATATCTGGCGTATGTGGCGGGCACGTCCAAGTACATCCAGGACATCCACCCGACGGACGTCTACTGGTGCTTCGCCGACATCGGGTGGATCACGGGACACTCCTACATCGTCTACGGCCCGCTGTCGCTGGCCGCCACGGGCGTGCTCTACGAAGGGGTCCCCACCTACCCGGACGCCGGACGCCCCTGGCGGATCGCCCAGCGCCACGACGTCAATATCTTCCACACCTCGCCCACCACGATCCGGATGCTGCGCAAGGCCGGGCCGGACGAGCCCAAACGATACCACCACCAGTTCAAGCATATGACGACCGTGGGCGAGCCGATCGAGCCCGAAGTCTGGAAGTGGTACTACGAAGTCGTGGGCAAGGGCCAGGCGGTCATCTGCGATACCTGGTGGCAGACCGAGAACGGGGGCTTTCTCTGCAGCACGAAGCCGGCGCTGGATTCCATGAAGCCCGGGAGCGCCGGCCCCGCCGTGCCGGGGATCTTCCCGGTGATCTACGACGAGGAAGGCCGCGAGATCCCCACCGGATCGAACAAAGCCGGGAACATCTGCATCCGGAACCCCTGGCCCGGCATCATGCAGACGATCTGGGGAGACCCGGAGCGGTACGTCAAGACGTATTACGCCAAGTACTGCAAGAACCCGAAGAGCAAGGACTGGCGCGACTGGCCGTACTTCGCGGGCGACGGCGCGACGCAGGCGCCCGACGGATACTTCCGCATCCTCGGCCGGGTCGATGACGTCATCAACGTGGCCGGCCACCGCCTGGGCACCAAAGAGCTGGAATCGGCGTGTCTCACCGTTCCGGAGGTCGCCGAGGCCGCGGTCGTTCCGGTGGTCGACGAGGTGAAAGGCCGCGTCCCCGAGGTGTACGTCTCCCTGAAACCGGGGATCGCCCCCAGCAAGGTGATCCAGGAGAAGGTCGTCCACGCGATCGAGACCACGATCGGCAAGATCGCGCGGCCGAAGGAGGTGCGGATCGTCCCCGACATGCCCAAGACCCGCTCCGGGAAGATCATGCGCCGCGTCCTCGCCGCGATCTCCAACAACATGGACACGGGAGACGTCACGACCCTGGCCAACCCGGACGTCGTCGAGCAGATCCGGCAGATGGTGCAGGGCGCGGGCCGGGTCGCGACCAAGGCCGCCCCCGAGGACATCAAGCGGTTCGGTGACGAACGGTGACCGGCGGCCGCCGCCGTCGGGGGAGCGCGGGGGTCTGGCTGCTCGCCGTGCTGGCCGGAGGTCAGCTCATCCGGACGGTCCCGCCGACCGCCGCGGCCCCCGCGACGGTGTTTGCCGAGGGCACCATCACGGCGATCTCTCCGGACGGCCTGGTCGTCGCGACCTCCAGCGGCTCCACCCAGGTCAAGCTGACCCCGCAGACGCGCGTCTCACGCAGAGTCGCCGTCACGCTCGACGACATCAAAGCCGGCGACTACATCGGCGCCTCCTCGCGGCGGGAGGCCGATGGGTCCCTCACGGCGGTCTACATCAACATCTTCCCGCCGAGCCTCCGGAACCAGATCCCCGAAGGGGAGTCCCCCTGGCTTGGCGGCAACGTCATGACGAACGCCGTCGTCACCGAGTACGTCGCGGAGATCTCGGGCCGGACCCTCCGCGTCAAATTTAGAGACACGACCGTGCGGATCACCGTGCCGCCCGGGGCGGAGATCACCCGGTACTTCGTGACCACCCGGGCCGACCTGAGGGTCGGACGGCGTGTGCTCGCGCTGGGCGCCGCCGGCGCGGATGGGAGCCTGATCGCCAGATCGATCCAGATCGCCCCGGGACGCTAGGTGGGTCACGCTCCGCGGAACCAACCGTTCCACCCATTTGCGCTGGAACGCCTCCTCTCCCAGTGGGAGCATCGGGTCGAATGGAACCTCTCGGAGAGCGGGGTCTGTCCGCTTCCACTGCGGGAGCTGCTGACCAACACCGGCACCCTCGAGGACCTGCTCGCCACCCCACTGGCGTACCCGCAGACCAACGGCCTGCCCGAGCTCCGCGAGCGCATCGCCGGCCTGTATCCAGGGGCGTCGCCGGACCAGATCCTCGTGACGAACGGCTGCGCCGAGGCGAACTTCAACGCCCTCCACACCCTCACCGCGCCCGGGGACGACGTCGCGGTCATGCGGCCGAACTACATGCAGCTCTGGGGCGCGGCGCGAAACGCGGGCGTCGACGTCCGGTCGTTTGCGCTCGCGCACCACGCTCGTCGCCGTCTCCAATCCCAACAATCCCACCGGCCACATCCTGACGGACGCGGAGATGGCGCAGGTCGTGGCCGCGGCAGACCGCGTGGGAGCGTGGCTCCTGGCGGACGAGGTCTATGCGGGGTCGGAGCGCGTCCGTCGGGAGGTCACGCCGTCGTTTTGGGGGCGCTATGATCGGGTCATCGCCACCGGCGGGCTGTCGAAGGCCTACGGCCTGCCGGGGCTGAGAATCGGGTGGGTGGTCGCACCCGCAGGCCTCGCGGACGAGATCTGGGCGCGGCAGGACTACACGACCATCAGCACCTCAATCCTCAGCAACACGCTCGCGGCCATCGCGCTCTCCCCGGATACGCGCGCGCGGCTCATCGCGCGCGGCCGCCGGTACATCCAGGAGGGGTTCGATCTTCTGGCGCGCTGGACGGCCGAGCACGGCCGGGTGCTCACCGTGACCCCGCCCGACGCGGGAGCGATCGCCTTTGTGCGGTATGCCCTGCCGCTCGACTCCACGGAGCTCTGCCGGCGGCTGCTGGTCGAGGCCAACGTGCTGGTCGCGCCGGGGGAGCATTTTGGATGCGATCGGCACCTGCGCCTCAACCACGGCCTGCCGGCCGCCTACGTCCAGAAGGGGTTGGCCCGGATCTGGAACCTGATCGGCTCCCTGGCGTAGTTAGGCGGCCCCCCGGGCGCCGTTCCGAAACACGGCGAGCGGCAGGAGCGCGCTGACGATGTACTGCCCCGCGTCGACGATCTCCGAGATCTTCAAGTCGACGCAGAGACTGGCCAGCACATAGGCGTCCTCGCCCGAGAGCCCGTACGCCGTCGACAGGTGCGCGATCATCGCCCTCAGCGCATCCTGGGCCGCCCGGTACACATCGCCCCCCACCCCGGTCGTTCCGTACCACCCGCCTGCGTTGACCCGCGGCACGAGCGGTCCGGGCGTGAGGAATTGCGGCGCGGGAATCTTCGGGCCGTGTGGGAGCGTGAGGCGCAACGCCGCGTACATCGGCGCCTCGATTCCCGTAACGCACACCTCACCGTCGCCCTGGGCGGCGTGGGCGTCGCCGCAACTGAAGAGCGCCCCTTCCACCTGCACGGGCAGGTAGAGCGTGGCCCCGCGTGCGAGCTGGCGGGTATCCATGTTGCCCCCGAACGTCCCGGGCGGCATCACCGGCCGCTCCACCGCGCCGGCCGGACACACGCCCATCGTGCCGAAGAACGGCTCGATCGGAATGGCGATGTCCTCGCGGAAATGCGCCGCGTCGCCGTCGCTCAGGTCGAAGACCCTGAGATACGGTTCCTTGAAATCGTCGGCCAGGAGCCCCAGGCCGGGCAGGATCGCGGACCATCCCCATCCCTCGGTGTGGATGTCGAGGATCTCAATCGCGAGCGTGTCTCCCGGCCGCGCGCCGCGCACCCCAATCGGCCCGGCGAGCGGATACACCCGCTTCCAGTCGAGCGTGCTCAGGGTCGCGGTCGTTGACGCGGGCGTGATTTGGTCATCGCTGACGTCTCGCGTCCGCACGATCACCACATCGCCGCTCTCGATCTCCACCGCCGGCTCGTGCCGTACGTCCCACGTAAAGTGGACCCTGTCCCTCGCCACGTAGTGGGTCGCCGCCATGCGTCACCCCCCCTATAGTATTCACCCCGAGCCGTCACGATGCGAGAGACGACGTCCCCGTCCGAGCCCCCACCGTCGACTCACGGCCACGCGGGGGACTCCCTCCCACGCGCGCCGCGCCGCAGCCTGGCGAAGAACTCCCGCAACAAAGCGCCGCACTCGTCCGCGCGCACGCCTGGGACGACCTCGACCGTGTGGTTGAACCGCGGGTCCCGCAGCACATCGATCACGCTGCCGGCGGCGCCCGCCTTGGGATCGACCGCGCCGTAGACCAGCCTCGGCAGCCGGGCCTGGACCATCGCGCCCGCGCACATCACGCACGGTTCGAGGGTGACGTACAGCGTGCACCCGGCGAGGCGCCATCCCCCCAGCACGCGCGCCGCCCGACGCAGGACGTCCGCCTCCGCGTGCGCGGTCGGATCCCGGCGCGTCTCTCTGCGGTTGTGCCCCCGGGCGATCACGCGTCCGTCCACCACCACGATCGCCCCGATCGGCACCTCGCCGAGGCGGGATGCGGCTTCCGCCTCTGCGAGCGCTTCGCCCATGAACCCGGCGTCGGAGCCTTCGCCCACGGACCCGGGGCCGCCTACTCCGCGGGGGGGAGGGGCGCCCCTTCGGCGGGGAGGTGGAGCCCTTGCAGGGCGTTGAGGATCCCCGAGACGGCCGCGGCGATCTTGCGGGGCCGGTCGCCGTCGACCAGCTCGTCCTCCTTGAGCATGACGCTCGACTGGACGCGGGCGCTGTAGACCGGGGCGGCGTCCTCGCTCGAGAAGTGCTGCTGGAGGCTGATGCTGGGCACCCCCGGTTCCTGCGACACCGGGATGATGGCGCGGCGCAGCCCCACGACGTCGGGGGGAACGAGGAGGCGGTCCATCATGATCTCCGTGACCAGCTCGCCAAAGACCTGGACCTCCTCATGGACGGTGCGGGAGAACTCCACCCCCTCATCGTACTCGGCGATGTGGCGGCCGAAGGAGAGGGCGTCGACGAGGAAGCGCAGCTCCGCCCAGGGCCAGGCAAACGTCCGCGGCGCGTCGGCCTGAGGCTCGGTGTCGAGGTGCACGACGTAGCGGTACTCCCGGCTCATGTGGTCCACATCCACGAGGAACGCGTATCCCGAGACGACCAGGTGGTGATCCTCGAGCGCCTCGGTCAGCCGCCCCGCAAACTCGTGGAATGGATCGTGGTAGTCCAGCCGTGTCGACACGCGTTATCGGACCCCCGACGGCGGCGTCCCGGTCGCCGCCCGCACCGCGGCCTCGCGCATCCCCTGGACCTGCCCCTGGCAGGACCGCAGGAGCAGCCGCGGGAGGCTGTCCAGGAAGACCGTGGCCCCCAGCGCGGAGTACGTCCGGACGTCGTCGGGGGTCAGGGCGAGCATGCCCACCGGGACCCCGGCCGCGCGACCGGCGCCGATGATCCGCCGGATCGCCGCCTGGACATCGGGATGGGCCGGCGCGCCGGGATGCCCCAGGCTCTGCGAGAGATCCGACGGGCCGATGAACAGGACGTCCACCCCGGGGATCCGCGCGATCGCTTCGACGGCTTCGAGCCCGCGTCGGGTCTCGATCTGGAGCACGCTCATCACGGCCGCGTTGCTGGCCGCGATGTGGTCGGAGAGCGGCGCTTTGCCCCACGAGGCCGCCGCCGTGGCGCCCGCGAGCGACCGCGTGCCCGCCGGCGCGTACCGGGTCGCCGCGACCGCCGCCTGAGCCTGCTGGGGGGTCTCCACCTGGGGGACCATGACCCCCACGCACCCGACGTCGAGGGCCCCGAGGATCGTCTTCGGGTGGTCTTCGGGGACCCGCGTCATGGGAACCAGGCCCACCGCGCGGCAGGCCCGCACCAGGCCGCCCAGGACATCCACCGTGATCGGGCCGTGCTCCATGTCCAGCATCAAGAAATCGTACCCGGCGAGCCCGAGGATCTCCACCACCTCGGGCGACGGAACCGGCAGGAGCGTCCCGAAGACGGACTCCCCTTTGTGGACCTTGTCTCTGATCGGATTGGCGAGCATCATGCGCTCCTCCGGGAGAAATACTCCGGAAGAGTTCCATCCAGGCTCGT
>VBAO01000323.1 GCA_005883865.1 Candidatus Segetimicrobium genomatis | reverse complement strand
CCAGCAAACACTTGGAACCCCGCGATTGCTCTGGGAGCGTTCTTTCGGCCTGCTCTGGCTTCCTGCCAGCGCTGTGGTCCGCCGGACGACAAACAGCTACCGCGATGGCGCTCAAGTCCGTTGGCATGTCACGAGCAGCGGGCGCTTGCCGTTGGTCCGCCTGGCGATAGCGTGCTGTCACGGCGCACCGAGTGCGCATGGTTTCTCGTGACGAATCGCAAAGCACTGTTCGTCCTCCAGGCGGTCCCGCGGCGCGACCCAGTACTACCGCGCCACCTCTCGACGGTCGTCGGCATCGACTTGGCGCGGATTTTCCCGCTCGAAGTCGCTCGGGGATGCAAGAGGAAGCTGAGAAATGGCTCAAAACGCACCTCTTAGGGCGTTGTGAAGCTGCCGGTAGCAGCCGGTAGCAAAATCTCTGGAGCGCGTCATCTACATCGAGCGCTGAGCCTTGATAATGCTGGTGGGCGAGGCAGGGGTCGAACCCGCGACCTCCTCGGTGTAAGCGAGGCGCTCTACCGCTGAGCTACTCGCCCCTGCATCAGTATAGCAGAGCCGGCCGCGCGAGCGATCACACCTCGACCGTCTGGCCGCGCGTGGGGACGTCGACCGCGTAGCCGGCCGCGGCGAGCCGCTGCGCCAGCGCAAGCGACTGGGCTTCCTCCCCGTGCACACAGTAGACGTGCCCCACCCGCGGAATCTTCCGGACCCACGCGAGCACCTCGGATCCGTCGGCGTGGCCGCTGAACGCCGGCAGCGCCTTGACCTCCAGCCGCACATCGTACGTCTCGCCGAGGATGTGGACAGGGGACACGCCGTCGGCCAAGCGGCGGCCCAGGGTGTTGGCGGCCTGGAACGAGACGATGAGGAGCGCGGCACGGGGATCCCCGATGTGGCGGCTCAGGTGGTTGAGGATCCTCCCCGACTCGCACATGCCGGATGTCGCAATCACGATGAAGGGATCCGTCCGGCTGTTCAGGGTCTTCGACTCCTCGATCTCTCGAATGTAGCGGATCGTCGTGGAGCCGAAGGGGTCGTCGTGGCGCTCGAGCTCGGCCCGGAGCGCATCGTTGAGGCTCTCGGGGTGGCGGCGGTAGATTTGGGTGGCGCTGACGGCCATCGGGCTGTCGACAAACGCGGGCACCGCCGCCGCCGGCCCCGCCGCTCCCAAATGATACAGGGCGTACGTGATATCCTGCGTCCGATCCACCGCGAACGCCGGGATCATCACCACTCCTCCGCGCGCGACGGTCTGCCGCACCGCGTCCCCCAACCGCGGCACGGCCGTGTCGTACGGCTCGTGAGTCCGGTCGCCGTACGTGGATTCCGTGATCAACACGTCCAGGGCGGGCGGCGTCGCGGGAGGACGCAGGAGCAGGGTGTTCGAGCGGCCGAGATCGCCGGTGAACCCCAGTACGCGCCCGTCCGCTTCGACCACGGTGATGGCCGAGCCGAGGATGTGGCCGGCGTTCGCGAAGGTGATCCGGGCGGTGCCCACCTGCACGGGGGTGCCGTACGCGACCCCCGTGAGCCGGCCGATCGCCCGGTCGACGTCGGCGGTGGTGTACAGCGGCTGGACCGGCCGCTCGCCTTGCCGCAGCCGCTTGTTGACGCTGTGGGCGTCCTGCTGCTGGATCTTGGCGCTGTCGTGCATCACGAGCGCGGCCAGATCCTGCGTGGCGGGGGTGCAGTAGATCGGCCCCCGAAATCCGGCTGAGACCAGCGTCGGCAGGTTGCCGCAGTGGTCGAGGTGGGCATGGGACAGCAGGACGGCGTCGAGGGTCGAGGGGGGAAAGGGGAAGCGGCCGTTGATCTCGGCGGCCTGCGCCCGAGGGCCCTGGAACAGGCCGCAGTCGAGCAGCAGCCGGGCGCCGCCGGCCTCGACGAGGTGCATCGAGCCTGTGACCGTCCGGACGGCGCCGTAGAACGTGCAGCGAACCATCGCGCGTCAGCCTGGTGCCCGGCGTCGATCCTGTGCCGCGCCGCGAGGCGTCAGGCCGGGCGGCGCTCGATCCGGGCGCCGAGGGCTCGGAGTTTCTGATCGAGACCCTCGTACCCCCGGTCGATGCTCTCGAGGCGTGTGATCTGCGTCTCGCCGCGCGCCTCCAGGCCCGCGACGACCAGCGCGGCGCCGGCGCGGAGGTCCATCGCCTCGACGGGGGCCCCCGACAGGTGGGGAACGCCCGCGATGATCACCCTGTCCCCCTCGACCCGGATGTCCGCGCCCATGCGGCGCAACTCATCCACGTAGCCGAACCGGCTCTCGAAGATGGTCTCCCGGACCGAGCTGCGCCCCGCGGCCACCGCGAGCATCGCCGCGAATTGCGGGTGCAGGTCGGTGGCGAACCCGGGGTAGGGGGCGGTGTCCACGTCGACCGGCCGGAGGTCGGCATCGGCCCGCACCCGGACGCCGGTGGGCTCGGATGCGACCGCGACCCCCGCCTCGGTGAGCTTCGCGAGGAGGGCGGTGACGTGCTCCGAGATCAAGTCCTCGATCAGCACATCGCCGTGCGTCGCCGCGGCCGCGATCAGGTAGGTCCCCGCCTCGATGCGATCCGGGATGATCGAGTAGGTCGCCCCCCGGAGGGACGGGGTCCCCTCGACCGTAATGGTGCTCGTGCCGGCACCCCGGACGCGGGCGCCCATCAGCGAGAGGAACACCGCGGTGTCGACGATCTCCGGCTCGCGCGCGGCGTTTTGCAGAACGGTGGCGCCGGGGGTCCGGGAGGCCGCCAGCATCAAGTTGATGGTGGTCCCGACGCTCGACCGGGGCACGTAGTAGCTCGCGGCGGTCAGGCGCGGCCCGTAGGCCTTCAGAAACCCATGCTGGGTGACGACCTGCGCGCCCAGCGTCTCGAAGCCCCGGATGTGGAAGTCCACCGGCCGGCTCCCGATCACGCACCCCCCCGGGAGCGGGACCTGGGCGCGGCCCACCCGCGCGAGGAGCATTCCGGCGACATAGATCGACGCCCGCATCTGCCGACAGAGTTCATACGGGGCGACGTGGTCGGTGAGCTGCCGGGCGTCCAGCTCGAGCCGCCCCGGGGCGGTGAACTCGGCCTGGACGCCGAGCGCCCGCAGGATCTCGAGCATGGTCAGCACGTCGCGACACAGGGGGACGTTCTCGAGCACCGAGCGGTCCGGGGCGAGGGCCGCCGCGGCGATCACGGCCAGGGAACTGTTCTTCGCCCCGGCAACCCGCAGCCGGCCCTGCAGGCGGGCGCCTCCCGAGATGAGGAGCTTGTCCGTGCCTCGGTTGGTGGCGATCGGGTCAGCGAGGATCGGCGGTCCCTCCCAATCTCATCCGGACATAGCACTGCACGAGCTCTTCGAGCAGCCGGTCGCGATCGATCTGCCGGATCAAGGTCCGGGCATCCTTGTGGCTGGTGATGTAGGTCGGATCGCCCGAGACGAGGTACCCGACGATCTGGTCGACCGGGTTATACCCTCGCTCGCGGAGGGCGTCGTACACGTAGCGAAGCGCTTCCTCCACATCCCGCAGCTGGCGCGCGCCAACCTGGAACACCCCTGTTTTCTCTTGCTCCGCCATGCCCCGCCCCCCCCTCTTAGCGGCCGTCCACGGGTCGGACGCCGACGTGGATGGCCGCGATCCCCCAAGACAGGTTATAGTAGCGCACCTGCGCAAACCCGGCACGGACCATCATCCCGGTAAACGCCTCCTGGTCGGGCCACATCGGCCAGCCGCCCCACCCAGGGTATCACTGTAAATGAATACCAATCGTAGAGGCGTTGGATGACCTCCCTTCGGGGGGTGCTGAACTCCAGGACGGCCAGGCGACCGCCCGGGCGCAGCACCCGATGGATCTCGCGCAGCGCCGTTTCGGGATGGACGGTATTCCGGATCCCGAACCCCACCGAGGCTCCGTCGAACGCGGCGTCCGGCAGCCCCAGCGCTTCCGCGTCCCCCAGGGCAAACGTCACGGAGATGCCGAGCCCGGCCGCCGCCGCCTTCCGACGGGCCACTCTTAGCATTTCCTCGCTGAAGTCGATCCCCACCACCCGCCCGCGGGGACCGGCGTCCCTGGCCAGGAGGAGCGCGAGATCCCCGGTCCCGCAGCAGACGTCGATCGCCCGACCGCCTGGGGGCACCTGGACCAGGCGCGCGGTGGCCTGTTTCCATCGCCGGTGGAGGCCCCCGCTGAGCACCGCGTTGATGAGGTCATACCGGGGGGCGATCGCCCCAAACATCCGGCGAACGTACCTGGCCTTCTCCTCGTCCGAGGCTTGGCCCCGACCCACGCGCTCGCCGGGCGGCCGGGGCGGGAGGCATGCGTCTCGGGCCACGGAGGTAGGGTTCGCGCGGCCGAAGAACCTTTCCTGTGATTTGGCGGGCGTCAGGCAAAAGGGGGGGGCCACGATGTCGACTCGTGAACGCCTGGGGGCGACCGCGATCCTGGCGAAGTACCAGTGAGGCGGGCGGCGGGACGCGGGTAACCCCGGGCGGTGCGGCGCGTTCGGCGGCGCTGGCGGGTCCAGCCCTACCTCTTCCTGCTGCCCTCGCTCGTCTTCCTGACGACCTTTACCTACTACCCCATCCTGTTCTCGCTCCGCCAAAGTCTCTACCAGGCCAGCGCCACCGTGGCGCGCCCGACCTTCATCGGCCTGTGGAACTACGCGAACCTCTGGGCCGACCCGATCTTCGGCCAGGTGCTCGAGAACAGCCTCGAGTTCCTGGCCGGGACCGTCCCGGTCACCGTCGGTCTGGCCCTCCTCCTGGCGCTCCTCCTCAACCGGCCGCACTTCCTCACTACGGTCTTCCGGACGGCCTTCTTCTACCCCACCCTCCTGCCGCTCGTCGGCGCGGCGGCGATCTGGCTCTTTGTGTACACCCCCGGCTACGGGCTGATGGACGTCTACCTCCGCGGGCTCACCGGCGGCGGGGTCAACTGGCTCGGGAGCGCGCACCTCGCGCTCCCGGCGGTCATGATCCTGACGATCTGGAAGAACGCCGGGTACTACATGCTCTTCTACCTGGCCGGCCTGCAGACGATCCCGGCCGAGTTGTTCGAGGCGGGCCGGCTGGAGGGCGCAACGTGGTCGCAGCAGTTCCGGGCCATCACCTGGCCGCTCCTGGGGCCGACGACGCTCTTCGTGGTGCTCATCGCCAGCATCAACGCGTTCCAGTCCGTGGACCAGATCTGGCTGATGACGGGGGGCGGACCCGACAACCGGACCAACCTGCCGACCTGGGGAAGGCCGCCACCCTGACCGTGTTCCTGCTTGCGGTGCTGATGGCGATCGCCGCGGTGAGCTTCGGGTTCCTCGAACGGCGGATCCATTACGAGGTGTAGGGTGCGGAGGCGGCCGCTGGCGATCCTCGGGACCTGCGTATGGGCGCTCCTGGTCGGCGCCCTGGCCTTCGTCTGGGTGTTCCCCCTCTTGTGGGCGTTCACCACGTCACTCCGGCCGCCGGGGCAGCTCGGGAGCCAGATCGCCTCGCTGTGGGTGCACCACCCGTCGTTCGCCAACTTCACCGAGGCGTGGTCGGACGCCCCGTTCCTGCGCCTCTACTACAACACCGCGGTCGTGGTGTTCGGGATCCTGGCCGTGCAGCTGGTCACCATCACGCTCGCGGCGTACGCGTTTGCGCGCCTGGAATTCTGGGGCCGGGACCTCCTGTTCCGGGTGTTCCTCCTCCAACTCATGGTCGCGCCGTCCGCCCTGATCTTCCCGAACTTCCAGACGATCAAAAGCCTGGGGCTGCTCAACACCCGGCTCGGCATCATGATCCCCTACTTTGCCTCGGCCTTCGGGACGTTTCTGCTCCGGCAGACGTTCCGGGCGGTGCCCCGCGACCTGGAGGACGCCGCGGCGATCGACGGCTGCGGCAGCCTTCAGACGATCTGGAACGTGTTCCTCCCGCTGGCCAAGCCGACCCTCGTGGCGTTCTCGATCGTGAGCGTCGTCTACCACTACAACGAGTTCCTCTGGCCGCTCATCATCACCGACACGGAGCGCGCGCGGACGGTCACGGTCGGCCTCGCCTCGTTCACGCAGTCCGCCGAGTCGGGGGCGCAGTGGAACCTGATCGCGGC
>VBAO01000322.1 GCA_005883865.1 Candidatus Segetimicrobium genomatis | reverse complement strand
GATGCCGCGAGGGTGATCATCGAGGCGCTGACTACGACCGGCGGGGACACGGTCAACAAGACGGGGCTGATCGAGGCGATGGCATCGGTGAAGTTCGCGAGCCCGCGCGGGGCCGTGGCGTTTGACCCCGACACCCACAACGTGATCCAGACGGTCTACCTGAGGCAGGTCCGGCAGGTCAAGGACGCGCTCCACAACGTCGTCTTCCACGACCTGGGCGTCTTCCGCGACCCCGGCTAGCCCCGTGGGCATCGATCTCCCCCGCTCGCCGTCGGGCTCGAGCCGATTCGGGACCGTGTGTACCTGCTGGCCGGGTCGCTGCGCGAGCGCCTGAACGCGACCCCGGGGGTGCGCGTCCACGATCTCGGCGCGGAGCGGTGCGGCATCGTCACCTTCACGGTGGCCGGGGTGGAGGCCGAGGCCGTTCGGGAGAGGCTGCGCCGACAGCGCGTCAACATCTCGGTGTCCTCGCGGGGTTCCACGCGGCTCGATATGGAGGCGCGGGGGCTCCACGCTGGCGCGCGCCTCCGTCCACTACTACAACACCGAGGAAGAGGTCGACCGCTTTGTTCGCGCCGTGGCGTCACTCCGCTGATGGCGCGGCCGGGTCGCTCCGGAGCGCCAGGATCTTCTCCGCGGCGTCCTCGGTGGCCCGCGCCAGCTCCGCGCGGCCCCGACCGGGCGGGGGAATCGGCGCGCCGATGCGGACGGTGATCGGACGGCGCCGCGGCAGGATCCGGCCGAGCGGAAGGGCCTCCGCCGTGCCGCGGATCCCGACCGGGATCATCGGCACCTTCGCGCGGGCCGCCAGCATCGCCGCCCCCCGGTGGAAGGGCCGGAGCTCGCCGCGGTTGATGCCGCCTTCGGGGAAGACGATAAGGAGCGCGCCGGCCTCGAGCGCTCTGAGGGCGCGCTTCAGCGCCGTCGCATCGACCCCGGTTCGGTCGAGGGGGATCGCCAGCGGCCCGTAGGCGCGCATCACGAGCCCGATCCCCGGCAGCCGCCACGACTCTTCCATGGCGAGGAACGCCGGCTTTCGCGGCAGGGCGAGCGGCAGGATGATCGGGTCGAGCCAGCTCTCGTGGTTGGAGACGACAACCGCGCCCCCTGTTGGGGGCACCCGCTCACCGCCGACGACCTCGAAGTGGAACAGCGCCCGGGCCAGCGCTCGAACGGCGGCGTGGAGCGTCCGGTAGAGGATGCCGTCCAGAGGTGATGCGCCTTCAGGCTTCGACAGGGTCTCCCGGCCGGATGGTCCCCTCGGTGAGGATATGCGCCCGGAGCCCCGCGCGATGGACCAGGCCGGCCCGCACCCCCTCTTGGGTGAGCTTCTCGAGGTGCCCGCACGGCTCGCACAGGCGCATCCCCCGCAGGCTGACGCTCCCGACGGTAAACTCCCGGCCCACGAGGTGGTCGAGCGGAACCCCGCGTGTGACGATGTTCCGCCGGCTGTCGCCGGCGTCGATGGCGATTCCGTAATCACGCTTGAGGGCTTCGAGGGCTTCGATGCTGATCAGCGTGACCTCGCGGCCGGACCCGGGGGTCTTCGAGAAGGTGCCCAGTTGGTGGAAGTACCGGTCCCCGTCCAACCCCCTGCCCGGAACGGCCCGGATCTCTTTGACGGAGACCATGCGTCCCGCGGCCGAGGGGGTGATGTGGATGGAGAGCACGGTGCCCTTGAACATCCTCGAGGCCTCCCTATCGCCCGTATGGCTTCAGGCGGCGCAGCCCGGATGCCTTTCTTGGCGGGTGAGCCTCCAACATCCTTGTGCCCCGGGGGAGGCGGGAGGAGACGACGCCAGATGCTTGATTCGACAGGGACCGTCCGCCGGGAGCCAGAAGAGTGAGCCCCAGTTGACGCGACCTGGTGAGGCACGCCGGTGATCACCACCTTGCTCAAGGCGTTCGTCATTGGCTTCTCAATCGCGGCGGCCGTCGGCCCGATCTGCATGCTCTGTATCCGCCGAACGCTGGTGATGGGGCGCCGGGTCGGCTTTGTGTCGGGCCTCGGCGCGGCCACGGCGGATGCCTTCTATGGGGCGGTCGCCAGCTTCGGCCTGACGTTCGTCTCGAGGGTTTTCCTGCGGCATGCCGCACCGCTGCACATCGGAGGGGGGCTCTTCCTCCTCTACCTCGGTGTGCGGACCGCCCTTGCAAACGCCGAGGTGCGCGCGCCGGCGGCGGCGGCGCCCGGGGCGTCGGGAGCGCTCGGGGCCTACGGGTCGACCCTGTTGCTCACGCTGACCAATCCGATGACGATCGTGATGTTTGCCGCGATCTTCGCGGCGATCGCGCCCGCGGGCGGATTGAACTACGCGGCCGCGGCCCTGACGGTCGCGGGCATCTTTCTCGGATCCGCGACGTGGTGGCTCATCCTGAGCGTCGGCGTGGGAGCGTTCCGCCGCTTCATCGGCGTCCGCCTGATGCAGTGGGTCAACAGACTCTCCGGCGCAACGATCTTCGGGTTCGGCCTCGCGGACCTGGCCGAGAACGTCTGACGCCGTGGACTTCCCCGTCCCGATCGACGACCGCTACTTCGAGGACTACCTCCCCGGGTCGGTGTTCGAGTACGGGACCGCGACGGTGAGCGAGGGGGACATCATCGACTTCGGCCGGCGCTTCGACCCGCAGCCGTTCCACACAACCCCCGCGGCGGCGGCGCGCGGGCCGTTCGGCGGATTGATCGCGAGCGGATGGCACACGGCGAGCCTCGTGATGCGGCTCTTCGTCGATCACTACCTGTCCAAGGTCGCCAGCCTGGGCTCCCCCGGCGTCGACGAGCTGCGGTGGACCCGGCCGGTTCGGCCGGGGGACTCGTTACGGATCCGCGTCTCCATTCTGGACGCGCGTCGCTCCCGGTCGAAGCCTGATCGCGGCATCGTGTGGACCCTGGTCGAGGTGTTGAACCAGAACCAAGAAGTCGTGATGAGTCTCAAGGCCATGAACCTGCTGCGCTGCCGGGTCGCGTCGGGTGAGCGCTAGCGACGCTTCGACAGGTTTTCGAAGCGGCTGAACTCCTTGTGGAAGTACAACTCGATGGTGCCGATCGGTCCGTTGCGGTGCTTGGCGATGATGATCTCGCAGACGTTTTCCTTGTTTTCCCGCTGTGCCTTTTCGGGGTCGTAGTAGTCCTCGCGGTAGAGGAACAGCACGATATCCGATGTTTGCTCGAGCTCGCCGCTGTTGTGGACGAT
>VBAO01000321.1 GCA_005883865.1 Candidatus Segetimicrobium genomatis | reverse complement strand
GTCTCTGCGAACCAACCCCGGCCGCTCCTCGTGGGGTTTCTTCGAGAGGTCGAGCAGGAGTTTTTCGAAGTGTTTATTACGGTGGACGGCGTGGGGCCCACGAAGGCGATGAAGGCGATCATCCATCCGGTCGAGATGATCGCGGACGCCATCGAGCGCAAGGACATCGCGTTTCTCCGCCGGCTGCCGGGGATCGGCGAGCGGACGGCCGAGAAGATCGTGGCGGCCCTCCGCGGCAAGATGGCCAAGTACGCCTTGCTCCGCACGGAGGCTCCGGGGGCGGCGCCGGTGGAGGAGCGGGAAGACTTCCGCGAGGAGGTCATTGGTGTGCTGACCGGACAGCTGGGGCACCGGACGGCTGAGGCCCGCTCGATGGTGGAGCGGGCGCTCGAGCGGAACCCCGGCATCGCGTCGGCCGAGGAGCTGTTTCAGGAGGTCTACCGCGCCGAGCGGGGGGCGCCGGTGTGACGCGGGAGTACGTGAACGGCCCAACCGGAGCGTCGGGCGAGGGTTCCCCGGAGCCCGCAGAGTCGGAGTTCTTTCGCAGCCTTCGCCCCCGCACCATGGATGAGGTGATCGGGCAGGCGCGGGTCACGAACGCGCTGGCGATCAGCCTCCAGGCCGCGCGCGAGCGGGGGGAGGCGCTCGACCACGTGTTGTTCCACGGGCCGCCGGGATTGGGCAAGACGACCTTCGCCAACATCATCGCCGCCGAGATGCGCGCGAACATCGTGACCACCTCGGGCCCGGCGGTGGAGCGAGGCGGGGACCTCATGGGCATCCTCACGAATCTCGGCCGAGGCGATGTGCTGTTCATCGACGAGATCCACCGGCTGCCCCGGGCGGTCGAGGAGTTCCTCTATCCCGCGATGGAGGACTTCTGCGTCAACTTCACGATTGAGAAGGGGGCCCACGCCCGGACCCTCAGGTACACGCTCAAGCCGTTCACGCTGGTGGGGGCGACCACGCGCGCGGGGCTCCTCTCCTCTCCCCTCCGGGAGCGGTTTGGGATCGCCCATCATCTGGATTTCTATCCCCCGGAAGAGCTCGCCCGGGTGGTGTTGCGCTCGGCGTCCATTTTGGATGTCCCGATCGTCGACGAGGGGGCGGTGGAGATCGCCAGGCGGGCCAGAGGCACCCCCCGGATCGCCAACCGGTTGCTGCGGCGGGCGCGCGATTACGCCCAGGTCCGCGCGGAGGGCCGGGTGACGTTGGCGGTCGCGCGGGAAGCGCTCGAGTTCGAAGGCGTGGACCCGATCGGGCTGACCGCCCAGGATCGAGAGTTCCTGCGCGCCATCATCCAGGTGTACAACGGGGGACCGGTCGGGATCGAGGCGCTCGCCGCCACGCTCAACGAAGAAGTCGACAGCCTCGCCGAACTGGTCGAGCCGTTTCTCCTGCAGATCGGGTTCCTGACCCGAACCCCCGGCGGCCGGCGGGTGACGCCGGAAGCGTGCGATCATCTGGGCGTGCCGGCGCCCGAGAGGCGGGGCCAGGGGGCGTTGTTCGGGTGACGGCGTCGGGGCTCGGGCGCGTCCTCGTCGGGTTCGGGCTCGTGATCGCGGCGTGCGGGGCGCTCATCTGGCTGTTCGGCGCCCTGCCGCGGCTCCCGGGCGACATCTACGTGCAGCGCCGGGGGTTTACCCTGTATATTCCGGTGGTCGGCAGCCTGGTGTTGAGCCTTCTGCTGACGTTGGTGCTGAATCTGTTCTTCGCGCGCCGATGACCCGGCCCACGATCGTGGGGGCCGTGGTCGTGGCGTTGCTCGCCGTCCAGGCGGCCGCGAGAAGCCCGCAGCTCGGCGGCGTGCCGCCGACGGTTCGCATCGGGCTCTTCCTCGACCGGTCGGTCCTCCGGCTCGAGGGGGAGACGCCGATCACGGCGACGGATGTCCTGGGAGGACAGGTCTTGACCCTCGTCGGCGGTCCGTGGATGATCCGCCCGGCGCCGGCCGGGATGGCGATCCCCGGGACCACGTTCGGGCCCATCGCGCGGTTCGCCCCCCTGGCGGGGGCCCTCTCGGTCAATGGGCAGGCGTACCGCGGGGCGATCGAGGTCCGCCGGACCCCGTCTGGGCGCCTCACCGCGATCAACGACCTCGACCTGGAGCAGTACCTCTACGGAGTCATCAAGGGAGAGATCGATCCCCGCTGGCCCCCGGAGGCCGTGAAGGCGCAGGCGGTGGCGGCCCGCACGCTGGCGCTTGAAACCCTGGCCGCCTCCCGAGGGAAGTACGCGGGGGAAGGGTACACGCTCCGCGCCACCACCGACTCGCAGGTGTACCTGGGGGTCGCCGGCGAGGATCCCGGCGCGACCGCGGCGGTGGACGCGACCCGGGGCGTGGTGGTCACCTTTCGGGGCCAGCCGATCTTCGCCGCCTACCATTCGAACTCGGGCGGCCACACCGAAGACAGCGAGAACGTGTGGGGGACCCCGCATCCGTACCTGCGGGGAGTGCCCGACCCCTTTGCGCTCAACGGGCCCGACGAGGAATGGGCGACGCGGCTCCCGCTCGCGGCGATCGAGGCGGACCTGCGCCGGGGCGGCGTCAGCGTGACCGGGATCGCGGCGATCGAGCCCGGCCGCATGACACCGTGGGGGCGCGCGGTCACCGTGCGCGTCGTCGACGAGGGAGGACGGACGCAGGAGATCACCGCAAACCAGTTTCGCCTCCTCCTCGGGCCCACGATCGTTCGGAGCACGATGTTCGTCATCACGCGCGAGGGCGCGGATGTCAGTTTCAAGGGGCGCGGATCCGGGCACGGCGTCGGCCTGGATCAGTGGGGCGCCCGGGCGATGGCCCTTCGGGGGTTTACGCTCGAGCAGATCCTCGGGTACTACTACACCGGGATCGCGATCGAGCGCCGATATTGAGCAGCATGTCAACGGAATGGTCCCATAAGAGGACCCCGGGGCCCCCAAGAATTCGCATCGGTGCCCAGGGTGTGCAATCAGGACGTCGGCGAATTCTTGGGGTGGGGTAGCACCGCCCGCGCTCGCATGCACCTCTCGGATTTTGACTTCGACCTGCCGCCGGAGTTGATCGCGCAGTCCCCCGCCCGACCCCGGGACAGCGCGCGGCTCATGGTGCTG
>VBAO01000383.1 GCA_005883865.1 Candidatus Segetimicrobium genomatis | reverse complement strand
TTCTGACGCCCGCTCAAGGACTGCGGCCTCGCGGAAGGAGAACGCCGCGGCTAGTCCGCGAGTCGGTCCATGGCATCCGCGCTGATCCTGGCCGCCGCCGTGCTGTTTGGGGTCTCTCCCATCATCGCCAAAGTCGCGTACGCGTATGGGGTCACGCCGCTGACGCTCGTCTCCCTACGGGCCACGATCGGCGGGCTCGCCGTCTGGCTGGGGGTCGCCGTCACGCGGCGGATCACCCCCCTGCCGTGGACGCTCTTCGTTCGGCTCCTCGCCCTCGGCCTCACGATCGTCCCCTTCCAGGTGTTCACCTACTTCTACGCACTCTCCCAGCTCCCGGCCTCATCGGCCTCGGTCATCGCCAACTCGGCGCCCGTCCACGTCGCATGGATGGGGCGGCTGTTCCTGGGTGAGTCGTTGCAGGCCGCCGACGTGGCCATCCTGGTCGGGATCATCGGGGGCGCCGGGCTCGTCGCCGGGCAGACGCCCTACACGGGGCAGCCTCTCGGGCTTGCCGCCCTCGCGATCGCGACGCTGGCGTCCGCCTTTTACCTGGTCGCCCAACGCCGGCTCGTCAGGGACGTGGCTCCGCTCGCGGTCCTGTCCGTCATCCTCCCGGCGTCGGCCGCCGTCTACTGGGGCGCGGGCGTGGCAACGGGCCAGATCCACCTCGCCATGCCGGCCGCCGCCTGGCTGGCGACCGTGGGGGGCGCCATCGCTGGGTCGCTCGGCTCGCTGCTGGTCCTCATCGCCCTCCAGGTGACCCCGGCCACCCGGGCGGCGATGCTCGGGATGTTCGAGCCGGTCGTGACGGTCGCCTTGAGCGTCGTGTTGCTCGGCGACCTGATGACGTGGCTGAGGGGGCTCGGCATCGCGGTCGTGCTGGGCGGGATCGCGCTCATTCACCTGCGCCGCTTCGCCTGATCACGCCTCGCGGGGCACGGCCCGCGAGGTCGGGGATCCCTACGCGCCGCGAAGCGTAGGGTCCAGCGCGTCCCGCAGCCAGTCGCCCGTCCGGCTGACCACCAGCGAGGTGAGCATCAGCACCACACCCGGGAAGATCGAGATCCACCACGCGCTGTCGAGGTAGTCGCGCCCCTCGTGGATCATGCCGCCCCAGGATGGCGTCGGCGGCTGGATTCCGAGCCCCAGGAAGGAGAGCGTCGCCTCGAGCACGATCGCCCGGGCCAGCTCGAGGGTCGCGATCACCATGAAGGTCGAGGCGACGTTGGGGAGGATGTGCCGGAGGATGATCCGCGGGACCGACCCCCCGAGCCCGATGATCGCGTCCACGAACTCGCGCCGCCGGAGCGAGAGCACCTGCGATCGCAACACCCTGGCGTAGGTCACCCACCCGGACAGGCCCACGACGATGACGAGATTCGGGAACGACGGCCCGAGGACCGCGATGATCCCGATGGCGAGGAGGATGAACGGGAACGCGAGTTGGGCATCGGCCACCGTCATGATCACCTCGTCGACCCAGCCGCCGCGGAATCCGACGGCGAGCCCGAGCGTCCCGCCAACCAGGCCGCCGATCGCGACCGCGGCGAAGCCAACGGTCAGCGACACGCGGGTGCCGTAGATGATCCGCGAGAGGACGTCGCGTCCCAGGTGGTCCGTCCCCAGCAGGTGCGCCTTGCCGTCGGCTCCCCCGAGGGTGGGCGCTTCGAGCCGGGCCCCCAGCGAGCCGCGCTCGGGATCGGAGCGCGCCAGGTACGGCGCCGCCACCCCAACCACGACGAGAACGGCGACAAAGCCGCACGCGGCGACGATCGGCCAGGGGGCGCGCCGGCGGCGGGGAACCGATCGCGCGGGGCGGGCCGGGGCCGCGCCGGCCGTGGCGCCGGCGGCGGGCGGGCTCACGCGCGGGGCTCCCGCGTCCGGGGATCGAGCACGCCGTAGAGCGCGTCGAGCGCGAGGTTGATGACGATGAACAGCACCGCAGCGATGAAGACGGTGGACTGCACGACCGGGTAGTCGCGGTTGTAGATCGACTGAATCGCGAGGCGTCCCATCCCCGGCCACGAGAAGACCGTTTCGGTCACCACGGCGCCGCCGAGCAGCGTCCCGAACTGGAGGCCCGTGATGGTGAGGATGGGCAGCGCGGCGTTCCTGAGGGTGTGCTTCGCAACCACCACAACCTCTCCCAGCCCCTTCGCCCGCGCCGTTCGGACGAAGTCGGCGTGCTGGACCTCGAGCACGGCCGAGCGCGTGATGCGGGCGATCGAGGCCATGGCGAACGCCCCGAGGGTCAACGCCGGCAGCACCAGGTGCCGCCAGTCTCCCCTGCCCGAGGTCGGGAACAGGTCCAGCCAGAGAGAGAACACCAGGATGAAGAGGATGCCGAGAAAGAACGTCGGGGCCGACTGGCCGATCAGCGCGAGCGCCATCGCGGCATGGTCGAGCGGAGAGTTCCGGCGGACCGCGGAGAAGACGCCGACCGGCAGCGCGACCACCACCGCGATCAGGAACGCGGCCACGCCCAACTCGAGGGTGGCCGGCAGGTAGGAGAGGGCCACCGCCATTGCCGGCTGGCGGAAGTGGATCGAGCGCCCAAAGTCTCCGCGGAGGACGTTACCGGCGAACACGGCGTATTGGACTGGAAGCGGGCGGTCGAGCCCGAGGTCGTGTCGGACACGTTCCATCTCGGCGACCGGAGCGTCGGGCGGAAGCAAGAGCGGCACCGGATCGCCCGATAGCCGCATCACGACGAAGACGACGGTCGAGACGAGCCAGAGGGCGAGCAGGGTCCGGAGGAGCCGGTAGCTGAGGAAGGCCCCGAAGCCGCGCATCCTGGGGCGCGGAATCGGGCGCTACGCGCGTCGCATTCGGAAATTGAAGCGGCGGATCTCGAACTGCTGGTTCGGGTTCGGCGTGAACTCGACGTACCTCTGGAGACCGTAGTCCTCGTCCGGCTGGATCACGACGATCCAGGGGTTGTGCTCGAGGAAGATCCGGGTCATCCTCCTGTATGCCCCGTCGCGGAACTTCTCGTCCAGGCTGAAGCGGGCCGCGTTTCCCAGCTCATCGAACTCGGGATGGCGCCAGTAGTCCTGGGGCCCGCCCGGGCCGAGGAGCCGCCACATCATCCCATCCGGATCGCCGAGAGTCGAGGTCGGATCGGACCAGAACAGCCCCTTGAAGGTCCTCTCCCGGTTCTTTTGGGCC
>VBAO01000382.1:3517-4825 GCA_005883865.1 Candidatus Segetimicrobium genomatis | reverse complement strand
CCTTGACCGCGAGGAACCGGGCGGCGTTGTCCTTGATGACGCGCATGATCACGCGCTTGGTCTTGGGCAACCCCTTGCGGAAGAAGTTCGGGTTGGCTTCCAGGGTGATGTGATCGTCCCGGACCCATTCGACGAACTTGTACGGTCCGGTGCCCACCGGGTGCTGACCGGCAAGTTCGCCGCCGTATTGCTTGAACGACGCCGGGCTCGCGAAGTCGAACGAGATGATCGACATGTTGTATACGAGGGGAGCGTTCGGCTGCTTCAAGATCAGTTGAAGCGTGTAGGGATCGACGACCTTGGCCTCCTTGAAGGAGTCGGCCATGAAGTCGTTCCAGTACTCGAAATCGAACCCCTTGACCGCATGGTAGGGGTTCTTCTCGTCGGCCATCCGGTCGAAGTTGAACTTCGCCGCCTCCGCGTTCCAGGGCGTGCCGTCGTGGAACGTGACGCCCTTGCGCAGCTTGAACGTCCACGCGAGGCCGTCCGAGGACACCGACCAGCTCTCCGCAAGGTCGGGCTCGATGTCGGTCTGCCCCTGCTTCGCCCGGACGAGCAGGTTGTAGATCTGGGTGGTGACCTCGGAGGTTTCGCCGTTCGAGCTCACCTGGTTGTCGAGCGTGTCCGCGTCCCCCGACTTGACCCACACGAACGTGTCGTTCATCTGAGCCGCCCAGCCCAGCCTCGATGCTGGGATGACCAGGACTCCGGCCACGAGGAACCCGATGATCACGAGGGCCGGGAGCGCGCTCCTGGAGACCCTCTCGCGTCTACTCATGTATACCCCCCTGTTCCGGCATGGGTCTTGATGGCAGCCCCTTTACTTCGGGTGGGCGTTCCCCTAGTCCTTTGCACGTCGGGGGCGAGCGGAAGGTTCAGGGCTCCGGGATCCTGTGCTATAATGAGGCCCGGCAGTGAGGGGAACCCGTATGCCGGTCGGCGGCCGAAAGAGAGGCGGGGCTTAGGCTGAGACCCCTGCCCGGGCGCCCGGCAGAAGACCATCCCTGAGCCGCAGGCGAAGATCGCAAGCCTGCCGGGTGCGCCCGTGAGCGCGCGACGAGCGCTCCCTGTTCCAGGGAGAACGTGGGTGGAACCGCGGCGGCCCCCGTCCCATGCGGACGGGGGCGATTGTGTTTTCGGAGGGAAGCGCGATGGAGCAGGTGGCAGTGAAGTTCCCGGATGGCACGGTCCGACGCTACCCCCGCGGCACCCGGCTCCAGGCCGTCGCGGAGGACGTCGGCCGGGCGGACGCGCTGGCCGCGCGCGTCAACGGAGTGGAGCGGGACCTCGCGGCCCCGGTCGAGTCGG
>VBAO01000382.1:0-3447 GCA_005883865.1 Candidatus Segetimicrobium genomatis | reverse complement strand
CGAGGACGGGTTCTACTACGACTTCGACATCGGCCGGCCCTTCGGGCCGGAGGACCTCGAGCGCATCGAGGCGCGGATGCGCGACCTGGCGAAGCGCAACCAGCCGATCGAGCGGATCACCCTCCCGCGGGACGAGGCCGCCCGGGCGTTCAAGAGCGCCGGGGAAAAGTACAAGGCCGAGCTCCTCGAGGGCATCCCCGACGACCCGGTGAGCTTCTACCGCCAGGATGCGTTCCAGGATATGTGCCGGGGCCCCCACCTCCCGGCGACCGGGCGGATCGGGGCGGTCAAACTCCTCAGCACCTCGGGCGCGTACTGGAGGGGCGACGAGCACCGGGAGATGCTTCAGCGCATCTACGGGATCTCCTTCCCGACCCAGGAGGCCCTCGATGCGTACCTGGCCCGGCTGGAAGAGGCCAGGCAGCGCGACCATCGCAAGCTGGGGCGCGAGCTCCAGCTGTTCGCCGCCGTCGAAGAGGTCGGGCAGGGGCTGCCGCTCTGGCTGCCCCGCGGGGCCACGGTCCGGCGCGTCCTGGAACGGTACATCGTCGATCTGGAGGAGCGGCTCGGGTATCAGCACGTCCGGACCCCCGACCTGGCCAGCATCGAGCTGTACAAGATCAGCGGCCATTGGGAGCACTACCGCGAGAACATGTACCCGCCGATGAAGGTGGACACCGAAGAGTTGATCCTGCGCCCCATGAACTGCCCGCACCACATCATGATCTACAAGCATCAGCAGCGCAGCTATCGGGACCTGCCGGTGCGGATCGCCGAGCTGGGGAACATGTACCGCTACGAACGGTCCGGGGTGCTGTCGGGCCTCGCCCGGGTGCGGGGGATGACGCTGAACGACGCGCACATCTTCTGCCGGCCCGAGCAGCTCATGGACGAGTTCATGGCCGTCGTGCGGCTCATCCAGCGGGTGTACCGGGACCTGGGGTTCCAGCGGTACTGGTACCGCGTGTCCCTTCGAGATCCCCACGATCGGGTGAAGTTCGTCCAGAACGACGCGATGTGGGACCTGGCGGAGGGGAAGCTGCGCGAGGCGATGCGGGCCCTCGGCCTCGAGTTCGTGGAGGCCAGGGGCGAGGCGTCGTTCTACGGCCCCAAGCTGGACGTCCAGGTGCCCAACGTCATGGAAAAGGACGAGACGATCTCGACCGTCCAGATCGACTTCTACCTGCCCGAGCGGTTCGGGCTCGAGTACATCGCCGAGGACAGCCAGCCGCGGCGCCCGGTGATGATCCACCGCGCCGTCATCAGCACCCTCGAGCGCATGATGGCGTTCCTCATCGAGGCCTACGCCGGGGCGTTCCCGCTCTGGCTGGCGCCCGAGCAGGTCCGCGTCCTCCCGATCGCCGACCGGCACGTGGCGTACGCGCGGCGGGTCGAGGACACCCTCCGAACCCGCGGGGTCCGCGTCGAGGTGGACGCCAGCAGCGAGCGCACCGGCCACAAGATCCGCGCGGCGCAACTGATGAAGGTGCCGTACATGCTGGTCGTCGGCGACCGCGAGGAGCAGGCCCAGAACGTGGCCGTCCGGAGCCGGGCCAAGGGCGACGAGGGGGTCGTGCCGCTCGCGGGATTTGTCGAGCGGGTGGTGGAGGAGGCCGCCTCGCGCCGCTAGGACTGCCGCGCGCGGAGGTGGAGCGTGACCGTGACCGGGTCGCGGGCGACGAAGATGAACGTGCGGGGATAGGGGATCTGGTAATCGGCCATCCGGACGATCGCCGTGGCGTCCGCCAGATACTCGCGCGCGAGCGCGGTCACGGTCGCGGGGAACTCGACCTCGCGCGTGAGGTCGCGGATCGTCAACCGCCCGCGGGCCGCGGCGGCAAACGGGTGGACCCCGAGCCCCGGGCGCGCGCGCACCGTGCCCTCGAACGCGATCGTGGGGAATTCGCGGGTGCGGAGAAAGGTGGACCGCATGCTGGCATCTCGGATCGCGTTGCCGGTGGAGATGGACGCGGCGTCGATCATCGCCGTCACCGTGGCGACATACTCGTCCCCATCGCCCAGCGCTTCCACCACGATCCGGCCGGTCACGCGGGTCGTCCGGCCGGAGAACCCGCCCCGGTTGTCGGGGACCGAGAACACGACCGAGGAGTCCCCCGGAGCGATCTCGAACGTCCCCACCGGGAGGAGCACCAGCCCCTCCGCGCCCTGTGGAATGACGAGGGCGATGCCCACTCCCAGGCAGCCGATGAGCCCGACGCCGCGTCGCATCGAAGATCCCCCTCCTTCTATATTCTATCCCCGGCCTGTACCGGCGTCGTCACGCCGCGGGGGAACGGCCCGTTGACCGTTCCCGAAGGAGGGCGTCCCGCGGCCGCCGGCCCGGCGGGGAGGCGGCCGGCGCGGCCCGCCTCCACCGTGTACCTGCTGCTCGGCGAAGAGGAGTGGCTGGCGGAGCAAGCCCTGCGAGAGCTCCTCGACGGCGCCCTCTCGCCGTCGGAGCGCGACCTCAACCTCGACGTCTTGGACGCCACCGACGCGCCGGTGCAGGAGATCATCACCCGGTGCGAGACGCTCCCGTTCTTCGGCAACCGGCGGGCGGTGGTCGTCCGCCGAGGGGAGCGCCTGCGGCCTCCGGACCAGGACGCGCTGGCGGCCTACCTCGGAGAGAGGCCGCCGCCGTCGATGGTCATCCTGCTGGCGGAGAAGCTGGACAAGCGGCGCCGGTTGTTCGCGGTCCTCCAGCGCATCAGCCGGATCATCCCCTGCCGGCGGATGGATCCGGGGGAGTTGCCCGGCTGGGTGCGCGCCCGGGTGGAGGCGGCCGGCAAGACGATCGCTCCGGAGGCGGCGGAGGCCCTGGTGGCGCTGGTCGGGGGCGCCCTTCGGGAACTGCACTCGGAAGTCGCCAAGCTGGCGGCGTTCGTGGGAGATCGCGGGCGTATCACCGTCGATGACGTGCGGGAGGTGGCCAGCCACGTTGCGGAAGTCACCGTGTTCGATCTGATGGACGCCGTCGGGGAACGGCAGGCCGAGCGGGCGCTCAGGCTGCTGCGGGTCGGGATGGCCGCGGAGGCGCCGGTCAAGGTCCTCTTCATGCTGGGGGACCAGATTCGCATGCTGCTCCGGACGAAGGCGCTCCTGGCACGCCACCCGCCCGGGCGGCGGCCGCCCGAGGGCGCGATCCGGAACACGCTGGGGACCAGGGCGTTCCTCTACGATCGATACCGCGCGCAGGTGGCCGCATTTGGCCGCATGGACGTGGTGCGCCTCCTCGGCCTGCTTGCCGAGACGGACACCGATATCAAGACGGGGTCCATGCCTCCCGACCTCGCCCTGGAGACACTGATCGTCGGGCTCTGCGTCTAGGCGGCCCGCGCGGGTCGGCCGCGCGGCCTTAGGCCGGCGTCGCGGGGGGCTGGTGGGCGAGGCGCCGCATCAGGCGAGACTTGCTCCGGGCCGCGGTGTTGGGATGGATGATCCGCTTGC
>VBAO01000381.1 GCA_005883865.1 Candidatus Segetimicrobium genomatis | reverse complement strand
CGACGCGTCCACGAACCGATCGCAGACCACGCATTTCCCCGCCCGGAGGGCGGGGGCGATGACCTCCGCCACGAGTTGGGCCCGCGCGGCGGCGAACAGGAGCATCTCGGCACGGGCATCCATCTCCGTCCACCGGGGATCCAACAGGAGCGAACGGATCCGCTCACCGATCGCTGTCCCCCCGGGCTCGCGGACGCCGACCACGTCCCAGCCGCTGTTTCGGAGGTAGTCGGCCAGGAGCAGGCTCTGCGTGGTCTTCCCCGCGCCCTCGGGGCCTTCCAGCGTGAAGAAGATCCCGGAGGCGGGCGCAGGTCGCGCGGCGGGCGGGTCCTGCCCCGGGGCATCAGTGTGGATAGATCACCACGCGCCGGAACGGATCCGTCCCCTTGCTCTCGGAGCTCAGCCCGTACCGTTGGATGAACTGGTGCTGCAACCGCCGGATGTACGAGTTCTGGGGTGAGAGCTCCACCGGCTGCGCAGAGGCCATCACCTCGGAGATCGCCTCCTCGACCTCTCGCAGCGCCACCTCGTCGGAGCCCTGGCGATCCTCGACGCCGAAGATACTCCGGAGCACGGCCTCGATCTGGGAGATGGTGTTGCTCTTGATGATGTGCATCGGCACGCCGCGCGTCCCGGCATCGCGGAGCCGCTTCGGCTGGCGCTTCTCCTGCGACTTCAGGGTGAGCAGCAGGTCCGCCTCGGACAGGGTGTTGGCGATCTCGACCGGCACGCGTAACTCGCGAATCGCGCGCTCGAGCCGGTTCCGGCTCACGGCGTACGGATAGATGCGGACGATCCTGTGCGGTCGTCTCGCGGCGGGCGGGTGCCCGTCGGCCGGCGCCGGTGCCGCGGGCGGCTCCCCGTTGCCGCTGATCCGCACCTCGCCCTCGGGGGTGCGCGTCCGGATCTCCGCGCGCGGCACATCCCCCCGCAGGAACCGGTCAACCACGTGCGCCACGTCGTGGTGCACCGCCAGCCGGTCCTGCTCCTGAATCTCGATGACGACCTCAAACGTGGGAGGCGCCTTGCGTTCCAGCACCGTCTTCTGGGTTCCCCTCCGGCGGGCCTCCTCGTCGCCCAGCGTCACCGCCTGAATCCCCCCGACGAGATCGCACAGGGTGGGGTTCTGGAGGAGGTTGTCGAGGGTGTTGCCGTGCGCGGTGGCGATGAGCTGCACGCCCCGCTCCGCGATCGTGCGGGCAGCCAGCGCCTCCGCTTCGGTGCCGATCTCGTCGATGACGATGACCTCCGGCATGTGGTTCTCCACGGCCTCGATCATCACCGCGTGCTGGAGCTCCGGGACGGGGACCTGCATGCGGCGCGCGCGCCCGATCCCCGGGTGGGGGATATCGCCGTCGCCGGCGATTTCGTTGCTCGTGTCCACCACGACCACCCGTTTGGCGACCTCGTCGGAGAGGACGCGGGCGGCCTCCCGGAGGAGGGTGGTCTTGCCGACCCCCGGCCGCCCGACCAGCAGGACGCTCTGCCCCGATTCGATGACATCCCGCACGATGTCGACCGTGCCGAACACCGCCCGGCCGACGCGGCAGGTCAGCCCGATGATCTCGCCGACCCGGTTGCGGATCGCCGAGATCCGGTGGAGCGTTCGCTCGATCCCGGCGCGGTTGTCTTTCCCGAACGTGCCGACCCGGCTGATCACGTACTGCATGTCGTCGGGACGGACGAACCCCTCCGACAGCCGGACGGCCCGGCCGGGAAACCGGGCTTCGGGCTCGCGCCCGAGGTCGAGCACGACCTCCAGGAGCTCCTCGAGGTTCGGCTGGCGCTCGACGGCGTCGCGAATCTGCGTCGGCAGGACGCCCAGGAGCACGTCCAGGTTATCGGTAATCCGGATCTGCTGACCGAACACCCACCATCACCTCGGCTTCATCCTCTTCAGCGACGGATGGCGCGGGGCGGAAAACAACACGGAGGAGAACCTGGCATCCGGCTCTCCCCCGCACCTTCCCACACCATGTGTTGGGGTTGGAACATCTCTACGTCAATTATAGAGGCAGACTAGACCCCCTGCAACCAGCAGACATGAACGGCGGCGGCTGGCGTTGAAAAACGTGGCGGCCGGCCCCGCGGTGTCCTGCGCAGGCCGGCCGCCGCGTTTCCTCTCGGCCTATTTCGAGTGGCCTTCTTCGCGGTCCACGTGCACGTCCGGAGCCTGCCCGGGAGTGTTGTAGGGGGTGTCGTAGATCGACTGCTGGGTCGAGTTGTCCTGAGCCGCCATCGTCTCCTTCTGCGTGGGGTGGACCTCCGGTTCGTAGCGACCATCATCCGCGAACGCGGCCCTCGCGATGGACGCGAGAGTCACGCCCAAAACTGCCACTGCCAGTAATCGCTGCAAGGTATTTACCTCCTTTCCCATAGGATTGTGGTCCTGATAGTGTCAGATCGGGCGCCCGCCCACATTGTCCGTAAGGGCATGCCGCCGTTGCCCAAAAGGGCAGCGTGCCGTCCTCACGTGGGCCGCCCGCGGATCATTCAGACCCCTTAGCCGGTTTAGGCCGATGGTGA
>VBAO01000171.1 GCA_005883865.1 Candidatus Segetimicrobium genomatis | reverse complement strand
GTCGGCGCCCACCACGAGCACCGCGATGTCGGTCACCTGGGCGCCGCGGGCGCGCAGCGCGGTGAAGGCCTCGTGCCCGGGGGTGTCCAGGAACGTGATCGGCTTCCCCCGCGCCTCGACCGTGTACGCGCCGATGTGTTGGGTGATCCCTCCGAACTCCGATGCGGCGACGTTGGTCTTCCGGATGGCGTCGAGGAGGCTCGTCTTCCCGTGGTCGACGTGCCCCATCACCGTCACGACGGGCGGCCGGGGCTCGCGGCCCTTCTCCGCCGGCTCCGCGGCGGGCACATCCAGGGTGGGAGCCAGCTCGGTCACCTGCACGACTTCAGGCGCGCGCGGCGCGAAGTTGAAGGCCGCCATCCCGGCCATCACTCCTGACTCGACCAGCCGCTTCACCACCTCCCCGGCCGGCACGCCCATCCGGGCGGCCAAGTCACCGACCTGAACCGGGCCGTCCAGCTCGAGATAGCGCAGCGGTTGAGGGGCCGGGGGGGCGGCAGGGGCTGCCGGCGCGGCAGGCGCAACCGGCGCCGGGCGAGGAGGCTCAGCCGGCTTTGCGGTCTCCACCACCGGCCGTTCGACCGGCATCGGTGGGACGGGGGGCTCAGGGGCCAACCGCGCCGGTCCGGGCTCCCCGGGAACTGGGGGCTCGTACCGGTGTGTTCTCCGGACGTCCCCGAACCGGATGGTGGGTTTCTCCTTCGGAGGAGCCGTGGGGGCTGCGGAGGCCGCCGCGGCCGGTGCGACCGGCGGTGCGGCGGCCGGGTGTTCTCTCGCGGGCCTGTCCGCGTGCACCGGCTTCCCGTCGGAGACGGCCTTCTTGGGCTCGGGCCGCACCTCCGCGGGCTTCTTGGCGGCCCGCTCGACCGTCTTCGGGGCAACCTTCGCGACCGAGGCCGCCGGGGCCTGAGGCGTCTTCTCCTGCTTGGCGGGGGTCTGCGGCTTGGATGGAGCCTCTACCACAGGCGACGCCTCGGCCCGAGGGGCGCGGATGACGCGGACGCCTTTGATCTCCGCTCCGTAACTGGCCTGCAGGAAGGCGCTCTGCCGGACCTTCTCGGCATCTACCGAAGTGGCTGTTCCGCGGGCCGCCTCCCGGCCGGCGGTCCCGGCCCCTGGGGCACCGGGGGGGGTGGCCTGATCCCGCCCGCCCGCCACGGCCCGCCGGAGCCGCTCGACGACCTCGCCGTCGAGGAGGCTCATGTGGTTGCGAACCGAGACCTTCATCGCCTCCAGCTTCTCGATCAACTCCTTGCTGGTCAGGCCGAGTTCCCGGGCGAGCTCATGGACTTTCACGACATCCCTCCCACCTGCTCACAGCGCCGGCCGGCCCCGAGGGGGCCCGCCGGCAGGCGGCTCGGGACGGGGCAGCATGATGCGGCGCACGACCGGGGCCCGCGGTGAGGCCGGACGCCCCAGCGCCCCCCGCAGCCCTTCGGCGACCTCCTCGGGAATCGCCCGCTCGAGCGTCCGGGCCAATCGCTCCTCGCGCAGCGCCCGGTCGACGCACGCCGCTTCGGGGCAGACATATGCGCCCCGGCCCGACAGCTTCCCCGTCGGATCGACCCGGATCTCTCCCCCGGGCGTCCGGACGACCCGCACCAACTCCCGCTTGGCACGCATCTCGCCGCATGCCACGCACTGCCGTTGTGGGAGCCGTTTCACCGTTGGCATGGCCTACTCGGCGACCGTCTTCTCCTCGACCCGGGGCTCACCCTCTACGGGCCTGGCCTCGTCGGCGGGGGCCGCAATGGGGGCCGGCTCGGCCTCAGCCGCCGCGGCCTGCACGAGGACCGGGGGCTCCTCTTCCACGGGCAGATCGGCGAAGAGCTTCTTCGCCTCCTGCTCCTTGATCTGCGACTCGCTCTTGATATCGATGCGCCATCCGGTCAGCTTGGCGGCCAGCCGCGCGTTCTGTCCCTCCTTGCCGATCGCGAGGGAGAGCTGGTTGTCCGGCACGATCACGAGCGCGGTCTTCGTCTCGTCGGCGATCTCGACCCGGATGACTTTGGCCGGGCTCAGCGCGCTCGCCACGAAGATCGCCGAATCGCTCGCCCAGGGGACGATGTCGATCTTCTCCCCGCGCAGCTCATCCACGATCGACTGCACCCGGGAGCCCTTGGGCCCCACGCACGACCCCACGGCATCGACGTTGCGATCCCGGGAGACGACGGCCACCTTGCTGCGGGCCCCGGCTTCGCGCGCGATCGCCTTGATCTCCACGATGCCCTCGTAGATCTCCGGCACCTCGATCTCGAACAGGCGCTTCATGGCCCTCGGGTGCCCTGCTTCACCTCGACCACATACGCCTTCACCCGGTCGTTCTGCCGGTAGCCCTCGCGCGGCACCTGCTCGGTCGGCGGGAGGACCGCCTCGATCCGGCCGAGGTCCATGTACACGCTCCGCCGTTCGACGCGCTGCACGGTCCCGGTGACGATGTCGCCCTCCCGGTCGCGGAACTCCTTGTACACCATGTCCCGCTCGGCCTCGCGGATCCGCTGCACGATGACCTGCTTCGCCGTCTGGGCGGCGATCCGGCCGAAGTCCTTGGGGGTCACCTCGACCTCGACGATGTCGCCGACCTGGCTTTCCGTGTCCCACCCTCGGGCCTCCGACAGCGGGACCTCCGTGCTCGGATCGGCCACCTTCTCGACGATCGTCCGGACGCTGAACACGTGTTGCTCGCCGCTCTCCCGGTCCAGTTCGATCCGGATGTTCTGGGCGGCTGAGCCGAAGTTCTTCTTGTAGGCGGAGAGCAGGGCCGCTTCGATCGCCTCAACGAGGATGTCCTTGCTCAGCCCCTTCTCCTCTTCCAGTTGCCTGATGGCCTTGATCAGCTCCGCGTTGTTCACTCGCCGCTCACCCCCAGTCGCATGTGGGTGGCCGTGCTCCCCGCCCCGGGGGCATGGGGGGTTCCTGTCCCCATCCCGGGGCGGTCCGCGGGCCCCTTGCCGGTCGCCCTGGACCGCTTGAGATCCTGGCGCAACTCGGCTTCGTCCACGACGAGCCGGGCCTGGGCAATCTGCTCGTGCCCCAGCCGGATCTCCCGCCCGTCATCCAGCCTCACGTCGACCAGTCCGTTCACGAGCCCGAGCAGGCGTCCCCGAAACCGCCGCTGCCCATCGATGGGCTCGACCGTGGTAATCGCCACCGCCCGACCGGAGAACCGGGCGAAGTCGGCCGGCCGGTGGAGCGCCCGGTCCAGCCCCGGGGAGGCCACCTCCAGCGTGTACCGGTCCCTGAACAGATCGTACAGGTCGAGTTCCCGGCTCAACGCCTCGCTGAACCGGGCGCAGTCTTCCACCCCCGCGCCGACGCCGCGGTCGATCAGAACCCGCAGGATGGGCCTGCGCTCCGCCCCCACGAGTTCGACGCCGACCACCTCGAGGCCGAGGCGCAACGCGATCGGCCCGGCCAGGGTGGCCACCTGTTCAGCAATCTCCTGGCGCCTCATCCTTCTTTCTCCCCTACTTTTTCCTCCACAAACATGCGCCCCAGCCTGTGACGCCCCCAAGAAACGAGAGAGTGGGTCGACACCCACTCCCCTCGAAAGCGCCAAGATTGGGGCACGGGACCAAAAAGCCAATAGGAGTATACCATACAGGGGGGGCCAAGGACAAGGCGCGGGCAACGGTGACCGATGCCGTCCGCGCCACGGCGGCGTCGCCCCCATCGTGGACGTTCGCTGGGATCTTTCGGCCCCTCCGCATCGCCTTCGGGAAGCCCGCCTTTCAGGCCGTCCGGCGATTCTGGGATAGGCCGACTGATACCGAGAAATGGTCGACTGAGGGATTGATGCCACGGCGGCCAATAGCGACGATAGAGTGGAGCCGTGAGCCTGGGGAGGATTCCTCGGGGGGAGGATCATATGCGTCGGAACCTGTTGATTGCGCTCGGTGTCCTGATGGTCGGTCTGAGCCTGTACGCTTCGCGTGCGGAGGCGGCAGTTTTCACCACAATCTATGATGGGTTTGGGTTCTCCGGTGGCGGAGCTCCCTACTCCAACCCGGTGGGCTCGTTCTCCACGTCTGACGTCCTCTTCGCCACGCATACCGGCTATAGCTGGCACCCATTCGGCCGAACCGATTTCGGTGCCGACATCAATGGACTGCTCAACGTGGGAAGCGGCGGAACCTATACGTTCACGCTGAATTCAGATGATGGATCCCAGCTCTACATCGACAACGCCTTGGTGGTCAACGACGGAGGCGTCCACCCACCGGTCATCGCCTCGGGGAGTACGGCGCTGACCGCCGGCGCCCACAGCTTCGAGGTCCAATTCTTCGAGTGCTGCGGAAATCCGGCCGGGGTCGACCTGTACCTGCCCAGCGGGGTCACCTATTCCGTGCCGGAGCCGGCCACATGGTTCCTGCTCCCCGGCGCCTTGGGGCTGATTGGCGGCTTCTCGCGTCGGGGCAAACCCACGAGAGTCTAGCCGAAGCCCGGGGACCCGCTTCACGAAACGAGAAGCGCCCGGCCTTGAAGGTCGGGTGCTTCTTGCTTTCGGCGCCCGCTCAGGGATAGAGCCGGTTGATCAGCCGGGGGAACGGGATCGTCTCCCGGACGTGGTCGAGGTGGCAGATCCAGGCGACCGTCCGCTCGATCCCGATCCCGAACCCGCTGTGGGGCACCGAGCCGTAGCGGCGGAGGTCGAGATACCACGCGTACTCTTCCCGGGGGAGGCGCGCCTCGCGCAACCGCTGCTCCAGCAGGTCGGGGTCGTGAATCCGCTGCCCGCCCCCGATGATCTCGCCGTACCCCTCCGAGGCCAGGAGGTCCGCGCCCAGCACGACCTCGGGGCGATCGGGGGCCGGTTGCATGTAGAACGCCTTGCACTGGGTCGGGTACCGATGGACGAACACCGGCCGGTCGTAGCGGAGGCCCAGGGCGGTCTCCTCGTCGCCCCCGAAGTCTTCCCCCCACTCTGCCGGGTGTCCCTGTGCTTTGAGGAGCGCCACCGCCTCGTCGTACGTCAGGCGGGGAAAGGGCGGGAGGACGCGCTCGAGCGCGCCGATGTCCCGCTCGAGCGTCTCCAGGTCCTTGCGTCGGCGCTCGAGGACCCGCTGGACGATGAACACCACCATGCCCTCCGCGAGCTGGATGCACCCCTCGAGATCGAGGAACGCCGCCTCCGGCTCGACCATCCAGAACTCGGTCAGGTGCCGGCGGGTCTTGCTCTTCTCCGCCCGAAACGTCGGCCCGAAGCAATACACCCGGCCGAGCGCGACCGCATTGGCCTCGTTGTAGAGTTGCCCGCTCTGGGCCAGATAGGCCCGGCGCTCAAAGTACGGGGTCTCGAACAGGGTGCTCGTCCCTTCGCAGGCGGAGGGGGTGAGGATGGGGGTATCCATGCGCACGTACCCGCGTTCATCGAGGTAGTCACAGATCGCTCGCTCCACCTCCGCCCGCACCCGCATGATGGCGCGGGGGCGGCTGCTGCGGAGCCAGAGGTGGCGGTGGTCCATGAGAAACTCCACCCCGTGCTCCTTGGGGGTGAGCGGGTACGGAGCGGCCGTCTGGACAACCGCGAGACGCCTGAGCCCGAGCTCGTACCCGCCCGGAGCGCGCCGGTCCTCGCGCACGATCCCACCCGCGATCACCGAGGACTCCTGGGTGAGGGCCCCGATGGCCTCGAAGACCTCCGCCGGCAGGTCCTGCCGCGCCGCCACCGCCTGGAGGATCCCCGTCCCGTCCCTGAGCAGCAGGAAGTGGATCGCCCCGCTGCTGCGGAGGTTGTACACCCAGCCGCGCACCTCGACGTCGGCGGCGACGTGACGGCCGATCTCGTCGATTGTGGTGATCGTCATTCAGGTCTCGCACTCCCCGCGTATTGCGTTCCGCGCGGCCAGCCTACGCTACGCCGGGTACCCGGCCTTCTCCTCTCGGCTTGCGGGCCCGAGGGAGCGCGGCGTACAATGCGCGTATGGCTGCCCCCGACCAGATCGCGCTCATCTTCGATTTGGACAACACCCTGATCGGGTCGCGCATCGACTTTCCGGCGATCCGCCGGTCCCTGATCGCGCTGCTGCGCGCCGCGGGCGCGGTGGACGAGGCGGATGACGTGCTCGCGCGCCACCCGCTTGCGCAGCTCGTGGCGATCGGAACCGCGCACGACGGCGCGCACGGAACGACCCTGACCCTCCGGATGTGGGAGGTCATCGAAGCCCACGAGGTGGACGGGTTGCGGGACGCGTTGCCCCTCGACGGCGCCCGCGACGTGCTCGGGGTCCTGCGCGCCCGGGGGTTTCGCATCGCCATCCTCACCAACAACAGCCGCGCCGGAGCCCTGGACGCGCTCCGGGCCGCCCAGTTGATCGACCGGGCCGAGGTGATCGTCGCCCGGGACGACGTCCGCGCGCTCAAGCCTGCCGGGGACGGGGTCACCGAGGCGGCTCGGCGGCTGGGGCAGGTCGAGCGCCTCTACGTCATCGGGGACTCGTGGATCGACGGCGCCGCGGCGGCCGCGGCCGGCGCCCGGTTCATCGCGTACCGCCACCCGATCGAGGACCTGCGGGACCGCCGGGTGGAGCCGTGGCGAACGATCGCGCACCTGGCGGAGTTGCTGGATCTCGACCTGACCCGGTAGCCGGCCCGGCCCGGCGCACTACCAGAAGTGCCGGAACTTCCTCGCGAACCGCGCTTCCAGCGCGTCCTTGTGCAGATGGTAGATGGGGCACTCCCGGGTGATGCAGACCTGGAGCGCGCTGTTGCAGTATGCCTCGGGAATCCGCCAGCAGGCCGGGTTGAGGAAAAACGCGAAGCACACCCCCTTGCGCGCGTGGACCTGATCCGGATTCACCCCGTCCGCATCCACATCGGGCGCCGGGCGCTGCCGGAGGCGCTTGCGGGCGCCCACCCGGCGGGAGGGGGCCGCCGGCACAGCCGCCGCAGGGGGCGGCACCGCGGGGGCGGCACTGGATCGCCCCTCGGTCACCGGTACCGCTGCACCCGAGGGCGGCGCCGCGTGGGAGGTCGGCGGTGGGTGGCTGGCGGCCGGCCCCCCGGCTGCCGGAGGAGCCGGCACCGCGGGGGAAGCGGGCGGAAGGCGGGTGGCCGCCGGGCCGCCGGCCGCCGGCGGAGCGGGCACTGGGGCGGTGGCTGACCCGAGGGCCGCATCATTGGCGGCGCCGATGACCGGGGAGTGTCCGTCCTGGGGCGCCGGTGGGACCGGCGTGGGGTGGAGATCGCGGCCTTCGAGATCGGCGAGCTCGCGCGAGGTATCCTCGATGAACGACCTAAGCCCGTGCCGCAGCGCTTCCCGTTTTTTGTTCAAGCGCCATGACCTCCTTGGCGAGGCTCATGTACTCTTCCGCCCCGCGTGAGGCGCGCATGTGAATGAAGACCGGGACGCCAGCCATGCTGGACTCCACGAGCTTGATGTTGAAGTGGATGGCGCTCTGGAATACTTTGTCCCCAAAGTAGTCGCGGATCCCATGGATGATCTCCTTGCCGATACTCGTCCGGGCATCGTACATCGTCGGCACGACGCCGGCGATCTCGATCTGGTGGCCAACCTCCTCCCGGACGACCTTGAGGGTGCGCAGCAACTGCCGCATCCCCAGCAGCGCGTAATAGTGGGTCTGGATCGGGATGATGACCTCCTCGCAGGCCACGAGCGCGTTGAGCGTGAGCAGCCCGAGCGAAGGAGGGGTGTCGATGATGATGTAGTGGTAGCGCCCACGCAGCGGGAGGATCTTCTTGCGCAGCGAGTTCTCCCGCCCGATGCGCGCCGACAGCTCGAGTTCGGCGGCGGCCAGGTCGATCGAGGACGGGGCGACATCCAGGTGGGCGACGTTTGAGGGCACGATGACGCTCTCGAGATCCACCGCCGTGCCGCCGTCCATGATTTCATCGACGAGCACCTGGTAGACCGTCTTGGGGAGCTGGCCGGGATCGATCCCGAGGCTCACCGTCGCGTTGGCCTGCGGGTCGAGGTCGATGAGCAGGACGCGACGTTTGCTGACGGCAAGGCAGGCGGCCAGGTTCACCGCCGTCGTGGTTTTTCCGCACCCGCCTTTCTGGTTGACCAGGGCGATCAGGCGGGCAGTGGGCTGCGTGTGCTCTTCCACGGCGCTCTCCCCCGCGCGAACCCTGTTGGGTATCTGCGAGCGGGCCGGGTCGCGCTCACCCGCACCTCTAACTACTGTTCAACCCTCGCAGAAAATCTCCTCCGCGCACCGTGCGCACGGCCGTGGGTCAGGGCGATGGCAGCGGGGTCTCCGTCGGATCCTCGGGCCGGCCCCGGGACGCGGCCAGCGCTCGGGCCAACGCAAGCGCCTCCTCCCGGGTGTGGATCTCGCCCTCGAGGTGCGCGTTCTCGACTGCGCGGAGCACCCGCCCGACCCGGGGTCCGGGGGCCACGCCGAGCGCCACCACATCGTCGCCGGTGATGAGCCGCGCCGGGATCGGAGGCGCTCCTGCCAGGCGATCCAGCAGGGCCCGGACCCATCGGTACGTCGAGAGATCCCCGTGGCTTGCGGCGCAGTCGGCCCGGTGCAACTCCAGGAGCTCGGGAAACCCTTCATCGGCCACGAGCCGGCGCACCCTGGCTTCCCGCATCTGCATGATGTCTTTGAACACCATGTGGCGTCCCACGAGTCCGGCCACGCGATCGGTCTCGCGCCGCGGGAACCGCAACCGCTCCATCACGGTCCGCGCGATCGCCGCCCCCACCTCGTCGTGGCGGGAGAACCGGATCCGGTCGGCCCGGACCAGCGTGAGGGGCTTTCCCACATCGTGCAGCAGCGTGGCCATCGCGAGAGTGACCGACGGCGCGCGCAGCTGGCCCAGGGCCAGGCGCGTGTGCTCGAAGACGTCCCCCTCGGGGTGAAACTCCTCCGGCTGAGGCACGCCCACCTCGGCCTCCACCTCGGGGAGGACGACGGCGAGCAGGCCGGTGTCGCGGAGCAGGCTGAGCGCGCGGGCGGGATCCGGGCCGGTCACCATCAGGATGAGCTCGTCGCGAATCCGCTCGGGGCTGACCTCCTCGAGGCGGCGCGCGAACCGGCGCGCGGCCGCGGTCACCTCCTCGTCGATCGCAAACCCCAGGTCGACCGCCAGGCGGACGGCGCGGAGCATCCGGAGGCGATCCTCGGCGAACCGGGTCGCGGGGTCGCCGATCGTCCGGATCCGCCGGGCGGCGAGGTCGGCCTGCCCGCCGACGAAGTCGAGGACGGCGCCGGCCCCGGGGTCGTACAGCAACCCGTTCACCGTGAAGTCCCGCCGCGCCACGTCCTCCCGCGCGGTCGCGTACCGCACCGAGGCGGGATGCCGCCCGTCGAGATACGGACCTTCGGCGCGAAACGTGGCCACCTCGTACTCCCCGTCGGGGGCCAGGACCCGGACCACCCCGAAGGCGGCCCCCACGTCGACCGTGCGGGCGAACAACGCCCGGACGTCATCGGGCGTCGCGGCGGTGGCGATATCGTAGTCCGCGGGCTCACGCCCGAGCAGCATGTCGCGGACGCACCCGCCGACCAGGTACGTCTCGAACCCGGCCCCCCGCAGGCGTGCCACGATCTCCCCCGCCGTCGACAACGATCCCATCCGGGCCGCCCCTAGGAGGAAGGATCCCCCGACCCGGTCGCGATAAACGCCCGCAGCCGCTCGAGGGCCGTCCGCTGCAGCCGGGAGACGTGCATCTGCGAGACCCGAAGAATGGCCGCGATCTGGCCCTGCGAGAGCCGCTCGAAGAACCGCAGCGACACGATCTCCCGCTCGCGGGGGGGCAACCGGCCGATCGCCCACGCCAGCGTGGCCCGGTCCTCGAGCCGCTGGAACGCCTCGTCCTCGCGGCCGAGCGACTCGAGGAGCGTTGCGGTCCGGTCGCCGTCCTCCTCCGCACCGTCGGCATCGAGCGAGGCGGGGGTGTAGGCCCGGCCGGCTTCCAGGGCCTCGAGCACGGCGTCGAACGGGATGCCGGTCTCGTCGACCAGCTCCTGGATCGTGGGCGAGCGGCCGAGGCGTTGGGAGAGCATGTCCACGGACCGCATGAGGGTTTGGTTGACCTCGCGCAGCCCTCGGGGGATGCGAATCGACGACAGCTTGTCGCGAAAGTGCCGCCTGATCTCCCCGACGATCGTGGGGGTCGCGAAGGTGGCGAACTCGATCCCCCTCGCGGGATCGTACCGGTCAACCGCGTTGATCAGCCCGATCTGCGCCACCTGCACGAGATCCTCGAGCGGTTCCCCGCGATCCGAGAATTTTCCGGCCAGGTAGACCGCCAGGCTTTCGTGGGCCAGGATCAAGGCGTCCCGCGCCGTCGGATCGTTGTCCCGGCGCAGCCGCTCGAACAGCGAGCGGAGTTCCGTCCTCGACAGCGGACGGCGACGGCGGCGGCGGACGGCCATCAGCGCTGCCGGCGTTTGACCAGGCGGAGTTCGGCCTTCCCCCCCTCGCCCCGGCCAACCGCGACCTCGTCGACCAGGCACTGCATCAGGTAGACGCCCAGCCGGGCCTCGTCCCGCGGCTTCGGGCGAAGCCCGGCGGCGCCCAGCGAGATTCCCGGCCCCTTGGTGACGATCCGGACTTCCAGCGTGTCCCCGTCCAGGGCGAACCGGAGGGCAAGCGGATGGCCGGCCGTCCCCGCGAGCAAGAGCGCGGTGCAGGCCTCGGACACCGCGATCTTGAGATCCTCGATCTCGTCGTAGGTGAACGATTGCCGCGCCGCCACGGTCGCCGCGGTGAGCCGGGCGACGGTGAGAAACTCAGGCTTGGGGGGGATGGTGACCTCGACGACCTCTGCGGCGTGCCTGGCCCCCCGCCTTCCGGTCAACCCTACGCCTCCGGGCTCTCCGGCGTTTTGCGCCCCCGGTCGTGCGACCAACCGGCCGAGTCGCGGCCGTCCTGGTACGCGCGGCGGAGACGATCCGTTTTCTCCTCGACCACCGTCCGGCCGCGTTGAAGAGCGTCTCCCGCGGCATCGCGTGCACGGGCGGCAAACTCATCGGCGCCATCGCGCACGCGCTCGGCAACGTCGCCGGCCTTCGTGCGGACCTGTTCGGCGACCTGATCCGCGCGCTCGCGGGCCCGGGTGCTCCACTCCTTACTCTGCTTCCGCACCCGTTCGCGGGTCCGCTCCCCCGCCTCGGGCGCAAACAGCAGACCGAGGGCAACCCCCATCAGGCTTCCGACGATCAACCCGGACAAGAAATCTCGCGGCTCGTCCATCCCTATCGCCTCCTTGTATTGCCTACCCCGACAAGGGCCACTCGGGGCGGCTGCAGTTGAGAACCCCGGCGCCTCAGCGCCTCTTTCCGTCTCCGCCGGGCCGGAACCAGGCGAGTCCCTCCCGGATCGCCGACAACAGGCCCACCGCGGTCGCCACCTGCGGGAGCACCACATCCGCGGCGACCCGGCGGGCGGTGCTCTGCATCTGCTCCAGCGTGCTCACCCCGGCCCCCACGGCGGAGGTGACCTGGTTGACGGCCCGGGCGACTTCCCCCACGATCTCGTTGTCGACCCGGGCGAGAATGCTCCGGAAATCGGTCACGAATTCAGGCAGCGCCCGCTGAATCACCGTCAACACCGCCTCGACGCGGGACGTGACCCGCCAGAGGAGCACGACAAAGACGATCAACGCTCCCACCGAGATGATGCAGGTGGCGGCGATGATGGCCAGGCTCAGGTCGGCGACGGTCACGGCTCCCCTCCCTCGTTCAGAGACGTACCCTCGGCACTCCGCCCGTAGACTCGGGCGCCGCGTCCGCTCATCGGCGGGAGGCCCCGGCGACCTCCGCCTCCGGCGCGGGGGACCGACTCCCGGCCTCCTCGATGACGCCCCCGCCGAGCACGATCTCGCCGTCGTAGAACGCGACCGCCTGCCCCGGGGCGGCGGCACGAGGCGGGACTTCGAACCGGACGGCGACCCGTCCTCCCGGCGCGGGGGCGATGACGGCCGGAACATCGGCCGAGGCGTGGCGGATCCTCACCGACGCCGTCCGCGGTCCCTCGAGCCGCGGGATCGCGACCCAGTTGACCTCGCCCGCCACCAACTCGGGGCACTGCACCGACGCCTCGTCCCCGACGGTCAGGGCGTTACGACCGCGATCGATCCGCGCGACATACCAGGCGCTCCCCCCGCCGAGTCCGAGCCCCCGGCGCTGTCCCACGGTATACCGGGCGAGCCCCCGGTGCTCCCCCAGGAGGCGCCCCTCGAGATCATAGATCGGTCCGGGGCGCAGCCCCTCCGGCGCAAGCCGCTTGACGACCGCGGCGTAATCCCCGCCCGGCACGAAGCAGATCTCCTGGCTGTCGGGCTTGTCGGCGACGCCCAGGCCGAGCCCGCGCGCGATCTCGCGGATCTGGGGTTTGGTGTAGGCGCCGACCGGAAAGCGCAGGTGCGCCAGCTGGTCCTGGGTAAGGGCCGCCAGGACATACGATTGATCCTTGTGCCGGTCGACCGCGCGCAGGAGCCGGTACCGGCCGTCTGCGGTGCGGTCCACGCGGGCGTAGTGCCCCGTTGCCAGGAGCTCCATGCCGACCCCGCGCACCCGGCGCAGGAGGAGGTCGAACTTGATCGCCTTGTTGCAGGCGATGCAGGGGTTGGGGGTGCGCCCGCGGGCGTACTCGCCGGCGAAGTACCCGATCACGTCCCGCTCGAACTCGGCCCTGAGGTTGAGCACGTAATGCCGGATCCCCAAGCGCCGGGCGACCGACCGGGCATCGTCGATCGCCCCGATGCCGCAGCACCCCTGCCCGCCCTCGTCCTGCGACACCCAGGTCGGCCAGAGGTTCATGGTGAACCCGACCACCTCGTGGCCCTCGGCCAGCAGCAGGGCGGCGGCCACCGCGCTGTCGACCCCGCCGCTCATCGCCACCGCCGCGCGCGCCATCGGGTCAGGCCCCCCCGAGAAACGCGTAGCGCTTCACGCCGTCCCACCAGGTCCGGAGGCGCCGGCGCAGTTCGCCCTCGTAGCCGGAGGTCGTCGGCTCGTAGTAGGTCCGGTCCTTGACGTTCTCCGGGACGTACTGCTGCGCGACGAACCCTCCCGGGTAGTCGTGGGGATACTGATACCCCGCGCCCGCGCCGAGCCGCCGGGCCCCGGGATACGACGCGTCCCGCAGATGCCGGGGGACCGGGTGGGCTTCGGCGTGCTCCACATCGTCCCACGCCCGGGAGATCGCCGTGACGGTCGCATTGCTCTTCGGCGCGGCGGCCAGGTAGATGGCGGCTTCGGCCATCGGGATGCGCGCCTCGGGCAGCCCAACGAACTCCACGGCGTGGGCGGCGGCGACGGCCACCAGCAGCGCCTGGGGATCCGCGAGCCCGATGTCCTCGGCCGCGTGCACCACCATGCGGCGGGCGACGAACTTCGGGTCCTCGCCCGCGGCCAGCATGCGCGCGAGCCAGTACACCGCCGCATCGGGGTCCGATCCCCGGATGCTCTTGATGAAGGCCGAGATCATGTTGTAGTGCGCGTCGCCGTCCCGGTCGTAGAGCAGCGCCCGGCGCTGCCCCGCCTCCTCGGCGGCCGCGAGCGTGATGCGGCGCGTCCCGGCCGCGTCCGGGGAGGCCGCCCCGACCGCGACCTCGAGGATGTTCAGCGCGACCCGCGCGTCCCCGTTCGCCAGGCCGGCGATGTAGCGGGCCGCGTCCTCCGGGAGATCGACCGCGACAGCCCCGAGGCCCCGGGGATCGGCGACCGCGCGCCGGAGGATCGCGAGGAGGTCGTCGGCGCCGAGCGGCTCGAGCGTGAACACCCGCGACCGCGACACGAGCGTCGGGGTGACCTCGAAGAACGGGTTCTGCGTGGTCGCCCCGACCATGGTGACGGTCCCGTCTTCGACGGCCGGAAGCAGCGCGTCCTGTTGCGCCTTGTTGAACCGGTGGATCTCATCGATGAAGAGGATGGTCCGGATCCCGTAGAGCGATCGGCGGTCCCGGGCCTCGTCGACGACCCGCCTGAGGTCGGCCACCCCCGAGGTGACCGCGTTGAGGGTCTCCACGTGCGCGCGGGTGGCGCCCGC
>VBAO01000170.1 GCA_005883865.1 Candidatus Segetimicrobium genomatis | reverse complement strand
TTCCCCGTCCCGGGGGGCCCGTAGAGGATCACCGAGGTCAGGGCGTCGCGCTCGATCGCCTGCCGCAGCAACCGGCCCGGCCCGAGGAGGTGCTCCTGTCCCACCACCTCGTCGAGGGTCCGCGGCCGCATGCGGGCGGCGAGCGGCGCCTCGCGCGCAGAGGCGGCCGCGCGGCTCTGCTCGAACAGGTCCATGAGTCCATGATGCCCCCCACGCGCAGGAGGGTCAAGCAACGGACGCGTGCTCGGCCGGTCCCACAGCATGCTCATCACGCACAGCATGCTCATCACGCGCGGTTCCCGCCTCGGGGGACCTCGAGCACGGTCGGAAGCGTCCACCGGCGCCCGTCTCGGGCGATGAGGGCATCCGCGGCCTCGGGCCCCCAGCTGGCGGCCGCGTAGTTGGGGAACTCCGCGGGGGGCGTCGCCTGCCAGACGTCCAGGATCGGCATCACGGCCGACCAGGCGGCTTCCACCTGGTCGTCGCGCATGAAGAGCGTCGCATCGCCCCGCATCACGTCGAGGAGCAGGGTTTCGTAGGCCGCATGATCGGGCCCGGGCGCTTGGCCTGGAAGCGCAACAGGATGCCCTCCGCGGGCTGGATGCGCACGATCAACCGGTTGGGCTGCCAGTGCTCGACGGCCTTCGCGGGAAACGCCTGATGGGGGACGGGCCGGAACTGGATCGACACCTCGGAGACCTTCGCCGGCAGGCGCTTGCCGGTCCGCAGGTAGAACGGAACGTCCTGCCACCGCCAGTTATCCACCCAGAACTGCACCGCGGCGAACGTCTCCGTGGCGGAGTCGGGCGCGACATTCTTCTCCGCGCGATAGGCGGGCACCGCGCGCCCCTCGATGGTTCCCGTCCCATACTGCCCGCGCACGGCCACGCGCGGCACCTCGGCGGGCGCGATCGGACGAATGGCGCGGAGGACGTCGACCTTCTTGCTCCGGATCTCGCCGGCGTCCAGCCGGACCGGGGGCTCCATCGCGATGAGGCAGAGCACCTGGAGGAGGTGGTTCTGGATCATGTCGCGGAGCGCCCCCGCGTGATCGTAATAGTGCCCCCGCTGCTCGACCCCGACCGTCTCGGCGACGGCGATCTGCACGTGGTCGATGTACCGCCGGTTCCAGACGGGCTCGAACAGGGCGTTGGCGAAGCGCAAGGCGAGGATGTTCTGAACCGTTTCTTTCCCAAGGTAGTGGTCGATCCGGTAGATTTGCGACTCGTCGAACACCTCCCCTAACGTGTGGTTGAGCGAGCGGGCGGAGACGAGGTCGTGCCCGAAGGGCTTCTCGACGACGATCCGCGCGCGGGCGCGGTCGCGCGACAGCCCCGCGGCGCCCAGGCCCTGGGCGATCGTGCCGACCGCGTCGGGGGGAGTGGCCAGGTACAGGATTCGGGTGGCCGAGCCTCCCCAGGCGCGATCCAGCGCGCTCATCCGCGCGTCGAGCGCGGCGTACCAGGCGCGGTCTCCGAAGTCGCCCGATTGGAACGCCAGGGTCGCCGCAAACTCTTCCCACGGCCGGGCCTCGGTGCGCCCGTGCCGGGAGAACTGATCCACCCCAGCCCTGAGGCGCGTCCGGAACTCCTCGTCGCTCAGGCGCTGCCGCCCGAGGCCGACGAGGGCGAAGCGCTTGGGAAGCCAGTGATCGAGATAGAGGTCATAGAGGGCCGGCACCAGTTTGCGCCAGGCCAGATCGCCCCCGCCCCCAAAGATAGCCAGGATCGCCTGGTCGGGACCGCCCTCGCCCATCACGCCCTACGGCGCCGCGGCCACGGCGCGCTCCAGGTCCCGCAGCCCCTGCCGCACGTCGCCGCCCAAGTGGATCCGGATGACCCGGCGTCCGTGCCGGCGCAGCGCTTCGAGATCCCCCAGTGCCTGGGCGCGCCTGAAGACCCCGAAGGTATACGGCGATCCGGGGACGGGCACATCCTCGCCGTCGTCGGCCGTGAGGAGCAGGAACAACCCTGTCGCGGGTCCCCCCTTATGGTACTGCCCGGTCGAGTGCAGGTACCGGGGCCCGTATCCGAGCGTGGTGGCCAGCCGCGTGCCGTCGCGGAGGCGTACCCGGATCGATTGGAGTCCCGCGTTGGTCGCAGGTTCCTCGGTCAGGTAC
>VBAO01000380.1 GCA_005883865.1 Candidatus Segetimicrobium genomatis | reverse complement strand
CCGCCGACCGTCGCCCAGGATGAACCCCGAGGCGGCGGCCAGGACCCGACCACAGCCGCCGCAGACGCCCGGTCCGGCTCGCGGGGTCACGGTTCTCGCCTGCGGCGGGCGAATCCTGCGCGCGTCCATTACCCGCTGATCTCCTGTTGCCCGGCCTCGAGGCCGAGATACTTCGGGATCGGCGCGGGTCCGGGCACCTCGGGCGAGGGTGGAGGCTCCCCGGGTGGCGCGGCAGGGCTCAGCCCGATCAGATCGTCCGGGCGGACCGGCGCGCGGGAGAGATCGCGCCCGGTGGCGGCGCGCAGCGCGGCCAGGATGGCCGCGGGCGATACGACGGTGGACGGCTCTCCGACGCCCTTCGCGCCGAACGGGATCCCCGGTTCCGGCTCTTCGACCAGGACGGCGACCACGGGCGGCATGTCGAGGATCGTCGGGATCAGGTAGTCGGTGAACGACGCGTTTCGGATCATGCCGTCCTTGAGGAGCACCTCCTCCATGAGGGCGAGCCCCAACCCCTGGGCGGTGCCTCCCTCGATCTGCCCGTGGACGCTCTGCGGGTTCAGGGCGCGGCCGACGTCCTGGGCCGTCGCGATCTGCACGACCCGGACCAGCCCAAGCTCGGTGTCCACATCGACCACCGCCCGCTGCGCCGCGAACGCGAATGCGACGTGCGGGTCGCCCTGCCCCCTCGCGTCGAGCGGGCGGGTCTTGCGGTGATGATAGACGCGCGTCGCCTCGATCGGCTCGGCGAGAAATCGATCGAGGGGGCCGACGGCCGCGCTCCCGGCGAGAATCATCCCGCCTTCCACCCGGAGCTCGCCGTGGTTCGAGCGCCCCTCCCCGCCCCGCTCCCGGCGGACCCGCTCGAAGAGCGCGTCGCGGATGGCGGCGCAGGCCATCTGGACGGCACCGCCCGACATCATGGTCTGCCGGGACGCCGAACTCGAACCGGCGGACCCCACCCCGGTGTCCGCGGGGAGCAGGACCACGGTGTCGACACCGAGTTCGGTCCGGACGATCTGGGCGAGGACCGTGTTCAGCCCTTGGCCGACCTCCGCCGCGGCGGTGCGCACCTCCGCCCTCGGCCCGCCCGGGCCGGCGACGAGCCGGACACGAGCTTCCGCGGAGTCGTCGAACCCTTCGCTGTACGCGATGTTCTTCCACCCCACCGCGAACCCGACGCCCCGACGGACCCCTTCTCCGCGGGACACGTTCCCGGCGGCCCCCGGATACCGAAGGGCGCCGCCGCGGCCACCCGGCGCGTCCGGTGGCGCCGCGTCGTCGGGCATCGGGAGCGCCGCGCATTTGGCGATGACCTCGCGGACAGGCGCGCTGCCCCGGATGACCTGACCGGTGGCGAGGACCGATCCCGTGGCCACCGCGTTCTGCAACCGCAGGTCCACCGGGTCCCGTCCCAGCAGGCGCGCGAGCTTGTCCATCTGGGCTTCGTAGGCGACGCACGCCTGGACGGCCCCGAAGCCCCGCATCGCGCCGCACGGGGGGTTGTTGGTGTAGACGCAGGTCCCCTCGATCAGGACGTTCGGGACTTCGTACGGCCCCGTGGCGAAGGTGCAGGCGTTGCCGATGACGGCCGACGACGAGGACGCGTACGCCCCGCCGTCCAGGAGGATCCTGGCCTGGACGCGCACGAGGACCCCGTCGCGCCTCGCCCCGTGCCGCATCCAAATGCGGGACGGGTGCCGGTGCACGTGCCCGAAGAAGGATTCCTCCCGCCCATACGCCATCTTCACCGGACGGCGGGTCCTGAGCGCGAGCAGGCACGCATGGATGTGCATGCTGACGTCCTCGCGCGCGCCAAACGCCCCGCCGACCCCGGCCAGGTGGAGCCGCACCTTCTCGTTTGGGAGGCCAAGGCAGGGCGCGATCTGCTGGCGGTCCACGTGGAGCCACTGGGTCGCCACGTACAGGTCGACCCCCCCGTCCTCGGCGGGGACCGCGAGGCCGGCCTCCGGGCCCAGCATCGCCTGATCCTGCATCCCCGTCTCATAGTAGCCGTCGACCCAAACGTCGGCGGGGGCGTTGGGATCGCCGTGCACGATCCGGAGGTGGCGCAGCACGTTCCCGAAGTCGTGGACCCGCGGCGCCGCCGGCCGGAGGGCCAGTTCCATATCGGTGACGGCCGGCAGCGGGTCGTACTCGACCGCGATCAGGTCCGCCGCGCGGCGCGCGGTTTCCGGGTCGACCGCCGCCAGGATCGCCACCGGTTCGCCCGCGTACCGGACGCGCTCCGCTGCGAGCACGGGTTGATCGGCGAACTCCAGCCCAAACGTCGTCTTCCCGGGCAGGTCGGCAGCGAGGAGGACCGCGTGCACGCCCGGACTGGCCAGGGCCTTCGAGACATCCACCGCGCGGACCCGGGCGTGCGCATGGGGGCTGCGTAGCGTGTGGCCCCACAGCATCCCCTCCGCCCACAGGTCGCTCGCGAAGGCAAACGCCGCCTTGACCTTGGGGACGCCGTCGATGCGGTGGACGCTCTCGCCCACGCCCCCGCGCGGGCGCAGGACGGTCCGCGCACTCATCCCGCGCTCCCGCGCATCCGCGCGGATGCGATCCTCACCGCGTCGAGGATCTTCGCGTATCCCGTGCACCGACACAGGTTGCCCGAGAGGGCTTCCCGCGCGGCGGCCTCGGTCGGGGATGGGTCATGGGCCAGCAGGTCGGCGACGGCCACGACGAGGCCCGGCGTGCAGAACCCGCACTGGACCGCGCCCGCCTCGAGAAAGGCTTCCTGGACCGGGTGGAGTGAGGCGGGGGCGGCCAGGGCCTCGGCGGTCCGCACCTCAAGACCGTGCGCCTGCGCGGCGAGGACGAGACACGCGCACACCAGGTCGCCGTCCAGCCAGACC